>NZ_CDWTMO010000246.1:0-4214 GCF_977946435.1 Frankia sp. CgKIO3
GGGCCAACCTCGACTGGCTGGTCGCCGAGAAGAACGCCCACTACTTTACCGTGATCAAGGGTAGCCAGCCGATGTTGAAAGACGTCCTGGCCGCCCTGCCCTGGGCCGACGTCCCGACCGGCGACACCACCCGTGACCACGGCCACGGCCGGGACGAGACCCGCACCCTCGAGGTCGCCACCGTCGCCGGCCTCGACTTCCCGCACGCCACCCAGGCGATCAGGATCCACCGCTGGCGCAAGGAGAAGGACAAGGCCCCGACCTGCGAGACCATCTACATGATCATCGGCGTCACCGCCGAACAGGCCGAACCCGCCCTGCTCGCCGACCTTGCCCGCGGCCATTGGCACATCGAGGTCAAGCAGCATTATGTCCGAGACGTGACCTTCGGTGAAGACGCCAGCAGCAGCCGGACCGGCCGTGTCCCGGCAGCCCTCGCGATCTTCCGAGGCGCCGTGATCAACGCGATCCGCCGCGCTGGCTACCGCTACATCCCCTCCGGCCGCCGCGCCCACAAGAAAGCCACCGCCGCTCTCGAGCTCCATGGCTTCCCACGGCAAACCGGATAGACGGGAGACACCGCCGATTCCTGGACAGGTCACTCAGATCGCGAACATGCCGAAGCCTTGGTCGACCTTCTACGGGATGGCTCGCTGGCAGGGCGGACTGGAGAAGAAGCAGGCGTTCCTCGGGCGTCTCGTCGACATCGGCGCCGAACTGTTCGCTATCAGCGCGGCGGTCGTGCGGGCCCGGATGCTCGATGAGGAGGACGAGCCGACTGCGATCGACCTGGCCGACCTGTTCTGCCGGCAGGGAGGAAGCCAGAGGAAGCCAGGGGTTCGGGTCCCCGGGCCCCTACCCAGCTGACACGCTCGCAGACCCGCGGGTCCGGCCCCCGTCGCTGCGCGAGAAGCAGACGTGAAACGAAGTTTCGATACATCCTTGATAGGAAATGTCCATCCATCGTTCATTGGAACGTTGTTCCGTGCAGATAGGTTCGTGGACGTGACGATCAGGCCCAATGAGGCCGGCATGGCGAGCGTTGCTGACGCGCCACCTGGCACCCTTGCCGAACTGGTGCGGGGGCCGCCACGGTCGTCCATGCGTGCCTGAGTCCTGGGTCCCAGGGCCCCCAGACAGCAAAGATCGCTCTAGATCAAGATCTTTTGCTGCTCGCCCTCGGTTCGATCACCTACCCGAAGACTAGCTTCAACGACCCAACCCAAGCCGCCAACCTTGGAGCAGCGACATGTTAGCAGCGGGCCATTCAACAGTGCAGTCCTCTCGCGACGTCGATACCGCACTGCGCGCCTGGACCCAGCCCGGACAGCTATACCGCGGGCAGTTGCACTGCCACTCGACCGACTCGGACGGACTTCTGAGCGTCGAAGAAGTAATAGCTACATACCAGGCCGCCGGCCACGACTGGATCGTGCTTTCCGACCACTATGAAGCCACCTACGACTGGCGACTAACCGACACCACGGCGTTCTCCTCCGAGAAGTTCACCGCGATCGTCGGTGCGGAACTAAGCTCCGCCGCCTGGACCGACCGTCACTGCTATTGGGTTACCGCCGCAGGGCTCCCACTGGACTTCGCCCCACCGCCGGACGATAGCCCCGCCGCCCACGTCGATGCCATCATGCGTGCCAAAGATTCCGGAGCATTTCTGGTGCTGCTACACCCCGGGCTCAACAACCTACCGCTCGGTGCTGCCGACACAATTGCTGGGCTTCATGCAGTCGACGCAGTCGAGATCTACAACCATAGCATGGCCACCATGTTTCCGCACGGTGCTGACGGCAGCTACTTTTACGACGGCCTACTCGAAGCCGGCCACCGACTCTTCGTCGACGCCAGCGACGACGCCCACTTTGAGCACCCCGACAGCCACGGTGGAGGCTGGCTACAAGTACGAGCCGAGCGCAACAGCCCGGACACGATCCTCCAATCGCTAAAGGCAGGGGCCTACTATGCGACCCAGGGTCAAGAAATCACCGCGATGTCGGTTCGCGGCAACCAGCTTGACGTCCATACCAGCCCGGCACGCGCAATCGTGCTCGCCGGCGGCGGAGACCAGTGGCTGAACATACAACAACAGCTCCCGACCCCTCATGAGAAGATTACATCAGCCACATTTGATCTCAGTTCCTTTAGTGGCAAGTACTGCCGCGTTACCGTTGTCGCCCCCGATGGCCGCTGCGCCTGGAGTAATCCATTGTGGCCATAACGAGCTCTTCTTGAGGTCGGCGACGTCCTCACCGAGTGTCGTAGCTCGTATCTCCGCGTCTGATCTCGAGAAAGGCTATCTTCATGCGTGGACGTGTCGTCACCGCCGACGGGCGGGCCTGTCCCGGTGTGCTCGTCAGCGACGGCCGTACGGTCACCACCAGCGCGACGGACGGGACGTTCTTGCTGGCCGCGGCGGGGCCGTTCGTGTTCCTTACCCGCCCCGCCGGCTATGCCGCCGACCGCTGGTTCGCCCCGGCCGCCGAGGAGTCGGTGACGTTCACCCTCACCCCCGTCCCGGTTGCCTTCCCGTACCGGTTCGTGCACGTCTCCGACCTCCACCTCCGCGATCCGGCACTGGACCACACGCTGTTCTCACGGCCGGCGGAGCTGGGGTCGGCGCAGGCGTTGTCGGAGTTCCTCGCGAGGGTCACGGAACGCGCCGGGGAGGTGTCATCGGTGATCGTAACCGGTGACCTCACCGATTTCGGCAGCGATGAGGAGTTCGAGTTGCTGCGCGGGGCGGTGAGCACCAGCCCGCTGCCGGTACACCTGCTGCCCGGCAACCACGACCACATCGCGAACAACCCCGGGCTGTTCGACATGCGGATCGCCCGCACCGGCTACCTCATGCATTCCGCCGATCCCGCCGGCTACGAACGTAACCTGGGCCCGCGCTGGTACTCGTTCGATCTGCCCGGGCTGCACGTGGTCGCGCTGGACTGGCTCACCCACGAACTCGGGCTCGACCACGAGGCGCAGGACGCCTGGCTACGCGCCGACCTGGCATCGATCCCGCCGCAAACCCCGTGGATCCTGCTGTCCCACGACCAGCCGTGGCGTTCCGTCCTGGACGGGCTGCCACGCCCCCCCGCCGCGACGTTCTCCGGGCACCGGCACGTCTCCCGGGTGGTCGAGGTCGACGGCACCCTGCACGTGAGCACCCCGACCGCGCTATTCGGGTCGCTGGACTACACCCCCCCGTCGTTCCGGGTCGTCACTTGGGACGGGCAGAAAATCACCCTGCATACCCGGGCGGTGGCACCCACAGGCCTGGAACGGTCCACCTTCGAGATACCCGACCCGCCCCGCCACCCACCGCACGCCGCCACGGCAGTGGTGCGCTGGCGCCACCAGCTGACCGGGGCCGGGCACCGGGCCCCGGCCCGCCTCGACGGCGACGAAGTAATCATCGGGGTCAGGCACGAGGACCGCCCCGCCGGAGCCGTCGAACTGCTCACCCTCGCGGACGGTTCCCGCCGCTGGCTGGCCGAGCTGGGTTCCTCAGTCAAAGGCACCCCGGCGGTCTTCGCCGATTCGGTGATCGCCGTCGAGGTGGTCGGCGACGTGGTGAGCCTGGACCGTGTCACCGGGACGGAACGCTGGCGGGTACCTTCCCCCGACCCGCTGCGGTTGTTCGCCTGGACCGACCCGGTGGTGGCCGGCGGGCTGGTCGTGGTCGGTGACCTCTCACACCTGCGCGCGCTGGACGCGGCGACCGGCGAACTGCGCTGGGAACGACACGACCTGGCCCCCTACCAGACCCTGGTCGGGCACGCGATCCCCCTCATCGCCGGGGACACCCTGATCGTCGGCAGCTGCCCACTCCCCCGCGGGATGATCGGCCTCGACCTACACACCGGCAGCACCCGCTGGGGACCCGCCGGCGGCGACGGCGAACTCGCCGGCACACCCATCGGCACACCGTTGTACGACACCGAAAGCGCGGCACTGTACCTGCCCACACCCGGCCAGACGGTACGCCTCGATGTCACCAGCGGTAAGGCGAGATGGGCCACCGCGACCACCGCACCGTTCAACCCGGCCACCCCGGTAGCAACACCCTGGGGCCTCGCGGTCGCCGACGCCGGACGCGGAATCGCCCTGCTCGACTACGAAGACGGAACAACCCTCTGGCGCACCGACATCGACCCGGCCGGCCCGTTCGCCATGACCAGCTGCACCCGCACCCCACACCCCGTGTT
>NZ_CDWTMO010000247.1:0-4189 GCF_977946435.1 Frankia sp. CgKIO3
GCTGTGGGGTGGGCCGCGGGAGTCTCCTGCGCTGCGGGAGCCGCGTCCCGCGACCGGGCGGCGTCCTGGATGTCCTGCTTGGTGACACGTCCACCCGGCCCGGTTCCCGCCACGGTCCCCAGGTCCACGCTGAGCTCGGCGGCCATCTTGCGCACGAGCGGAGTGACGTAGCGACCGATGCCGTCGCCGTTCCCGTTGGCGGCGGCCGGGATCTGGGCCGGGACCGGGGTGGGCTCCGGCTGACGAGCGAACGCCGGTGCCGGCGTGGGCGTCGGAGCGGGTGTCGAAGCGGGTGCGGGTGCGGGCGTCGGAGTAGGCGGAGGCGCCGCGGCAGCCGGCTTCACGGGTTCCGGCGCCGGCTCGGGTTCCGGCGCCGCGGGCGCCTGCGCGGCCTGCGCCGGTGCGGCGCCGCCACCCGCGGACCCGTTGTCGATCACCGCGAGCTCGACGCCGACCTCGACGGTCTCATCCTCGGCGACCTTGATCGAGCTGACGACACCGGAGGCGGGGGCGGGGATCTCGGTGTCGACCTTGTCGGTGCTGACCTCGAGCAGTGGCTCGTCGGCCTTGACGCGTTCACCCTCCTGCTTCAGCCACCGTGTGACGGTTCCCTCGGAGACACTCTCCCCGAGCCGGGGCATTCTGACAGATACAGACATGCGGAACGACTCCTTCGTCGCGTCCGGCATCTGCACCGCGCGGGCGGCCGGCCGGAGGCGCTCATGCTTGGCGTGGCCTGCATCCTGGGCGGATCGGGCCGCGGGGGTGGCGCGGGGCAGGCACGATCCAGGGCGGTGCCCGCTAACCGTGGACGTGAAGGGGCTTGCCGGCCAGCGCCAGATGCGCCTCGCCGAGAGCCTCGGACAGCGTGGGATGCGGGTGGATGAGCTGGGCGACCTCGGCGGGGAACGCCTCCCAGTTGGTGATGAGCTGAGCCTCGGCGATGAGCTCGCCGACCCGGTCGCCGACCATGTGCACGCCCACCACCGGACCATCGGGGACCGCGATCAGAGTGACCGCACCGGAGGTCCTGAGGATCTGGGACTTGCCGTTGCCCGCCAGGTTGTAGGTGACCGTCTTGATCTCGCCGTACCGCTCCCTGGCGACCGCGGCGGTCAGGCCGACCGAGGCCACCTCCGGATGGGAGTAGGTGACCCGCGGAACGTTGTCGTAGTCGACCGGCACCGGGCCCAGCCCGGCGAGCTGCTCTGCGACGAAGATGCCTTCGGCGAAGCCGACGTGGGCGAGCTGGAGCCCGGGCCGCAGGTCGCCCAGCGCGGACACGGTCGGAATGTTCGTGCGCAGCTGACGGTCGACCAGCACGTAGCCGCGGTCGGTCGCGATGCCGACCTCCTCGTAGCCGAGACCTTCCGAGACCGGTCCACGACCGACTGCGACGAGCAGCAGTTCGGCCTCGATGGTGGTCCCGTTCTCGAGGGACACCGTCACGCCTTGGTCGGTGGACTTCACCCCGGAGAACCGCGCGCCGAGATGCTGCTTGATGCCGCGCTTGCGGAAGGCGCGCTTCAGCAGCTTGGAGCTGGACTCGTCCTCGAGCGGGACGAGGTGCGGCAGCGCCTCGACGATGGTCACCTCGGCCCCGTAGGACCGCCAGACGGAGGCGAACTCGCATCCGATGGCCCCGGCGCCCAGTACCACCGCGGAGGCCGGCACACGGTCGAGGGTCAAGGCGTCATCGCTGGTGATGACCTTGTCGTGGTCGATGTCCAGGCCGGGCAGGGTCTTGGAGTACGAACCGGTCGCGAGCAGGACGTGCCGCCCCTCGATGACCCGGTCTCCGACGGCCACGGCGGTCGGGGAGACCAGCCGGCCGAATCCCTCGACGACCTCGATCCCCCGGGACTTGATCAGGCCGGTCAGCCCCTTGAAGAGCCCGGCGACGACCGAGTCCTTGTAGGAGTTGACCGTGGCCATGTCGATGCCGTCGAGGGTCGAGCGAACCCCGAAGGCCTCGCTTTCGTTGATGTTGTCAACGATCTCCGCCGAATGCAGCAGCGCCTTGGTCGGGATGCAACCTCGGTGCAGGCAGGTGCCGCCGAGCTTGTCCTTCTCGATCAGAACGACGCTCAGGTCGAGTTCCGCGGCGCGCAGCGCGGCGGCGTATCCGCCGCTGCCGCCACCGAGGATGACCAGGTCGACGGGACCGGCCGCTGAATTCGTCACGCCAGGGGTCCCTTCTCGTTGAATCCTGAGGTCTTGCTGGTGGTGCTGAGAGCGTTACTCGTAGTGCCCGCTACGCTCGGCGGCGAAGCCGGTGGCGCGGTTGGCCGCCGCTCCCGACGGCGTTCCCGCCGCTGAGCGCGGCCGCCGAAGCAGGAGTGTCAGGCCACGACTCGCCTAGCCACGGCGACCGGATGCCAGTCTTTCACGTCGTGCGTCCACTGCCGCTCGGATGGGCGTGAGTGTGCTGCATTGCGCGATGCGCCAGCAACCGTTGTGTACCTACCTTCCTCCGCAGGTCAGCTCTCAGCCGGGGAACCGGTGGCCGAACCGGGGGAGGCCACCATCGCCGCGCGGTCCTGCGCCAGCTGGACGAGCGTGCGTACGATCATGCCGGTCCCCCCCTTGGGGGTGTGGCCGTAGGGCTCTCCACCGTTCCAGGAGGGACCGGCGATGTCGATGTGCGCCCAGGACACCTTCTCGGGGACGAACGAGGCGAGGAAGTGCGCGGCGACCAGCATGCCGCCATCCCGGTTGCCTCCCGGTGGCACGTTGGCGATGTCGGCCACTGTTGAGTCCAGTCCCTTGCGCAGATCCGGCGGAAGGGGCATCGGCCAGACGCTTTCGCCGGCGGCGGCGGCCGCCGCCGCGACCGCGTCCACCGCGGCCGCACGACCCATCAGCCCGCTCGTCCGGTGGCCGAGGGCGACAATCTGTGCGCCGGTCAGGGTGGCCACGTCCACGATCAGGTCCGGTGACTCCTCGTTGGCGCGGACGAGGGCGTCGGCGAGCATCAGCCGGCCCTCGGCGTCGGTGTTGAGCACCTCCACCCGGGTGCCGCCGCGCAGGGTGAGAACGTCGGAGGGACGGATCGCGTCGCCCGAGGGCATGTTCTCCGCGCAGGGCATCCAGCCGGTGAGAGTGATCGGGAGCTTGAGCCGGGCCGCGGCGATGACGGTGCCGAGCACCGCGGCCGCGCCCGCCATGTCGGTCTTCATCCATTCCATGGATGTCGACGGCTTCAGGGACAATCCCCCGGAATCGAAGGTGATGCCCTTGCCGACCAGCGCCAGCGCCGGCCGCTCGGATCCACCGCCGCGCCATTCCAGCCGCACCAGCCGCGGCGGATTCGCGGATCCCTGGCCGACACCGAGCAGGCCTCCGAAGCCGCCCTCGGCGAGCGTCACCTCGTCGAGGACCTCGACTGTCACGCCGGCGGCGGTGGCCCGCTCGACGGCGATGTCGGCGAACAGGGCGGGGGACAGATGGCTCGGCGGAGTGTTCACCAGATCGCGGACCAGGGTGACCGCATCCGTGATGATGACGGCCTGGCGCAGTTCCTCTTCCGCCGTCGGGAGGCTCCGCTCGTCAACGAGCAGCGTCAGCTCCTCGACGGGGCGTGGGCGGCCGTTCGCTGACGTGGTGCGCAGCCCGTCATAGGAGTAGGTGCCGAGCAACGCGCCTTCGGTCACGGCCCGCACCGACTCCGGCGTGACCGCGCCCGGCGCGGCCGCCAGAGCGACGGCCACCCGCGCGGTCCCGGCGAGGGAGCGCACCGCGACCCCGGACGCCCGGCGTAGTGCCTCGGTGTCGATCGGCGTGGACGACATCGGCGTGGACGACGTGGCGAGGGGGCCCAGCCCGACCGCGAGGACCGTCGTGCAGGGCACGGCACCGAGGGTGGCGAAGCGGACCGTTTCGCCGGCCTTGCCGGTCGCACCCAGCGAGGCAAGCACCTCCGTCAGCCGGCCGCCGAGCGCGGTGTCCAGGTCCGCCGCGCCCCCGGTCACGAGGAGCCCCTCGTTGCCGGTGGCGGTGCCGATCACCACCGCGTCCACATCGAGATCGGCGAGAGCGGCGGTACTGGGCACGATGGTGGTCATGCAGTGAGCGTATTGAACGGGACGTCTTCCCGGCGGTGATCCGGACGCCACCGGCGGGTGGCCGGAGGCCAGGCCCGCGGTCGTTTCGGCCGGTGCCGGCCTGCATACTAGGCTTGTTTTCCGCA
>NZ_CDWTMO010000248.1:0-4132 GCF_977946435.1 Frankia sp. CgKIO3
GGTCGATTCGGGTCGGGGAGGGGTTCGCATGTCCAGTCGTCCAGGGCACGCAGGCCGTCGATCACTCGTTGCAGTAGCCCGAGGTCGACGGCGTCCGGGTCCGGTGCGCTCCCGCCGACAGGCGCAGGGGGGCTGCGTCGGGGCAGGTCCGGCGAGTCCGGCGGGGCGTCGGCGACGAGATTCACCGGTGGTGTGCCGTGGGACAAGATCGCCCAGGTGACCTTGCCGTTGCTCCAGTAGGTGCCGTCGGTGTTGCGGACCCGGACCCGGTAGCAGCCGAAGTCGCGGGTCAGTGCGGTTACCAGGTGCAGGCCGCGGCCGTCCTCGGCCTCGGGGTCGGCGGTCCGGAGGGTCGGTTGGTCCGCCGCCCCGTCCCACACCTCGACGATCACGTCGTGGTGGCTATAGGTGATGCGCACCGCGATCCGCGATACCGAAGCACGGTCAGCGTGCTGGTCTCGTGCTCGCTGGCTGGCGACGAGGCCGTTGGTGGCCAGCTCCGACACCACGAGGACAGTCGGGGCGAGCAGCTCGTCGAGGCCCCAGCCGCGGAGCTGCGTCGCGACGTCATGGCGGACAGCGCCGGCGGAGCGCGGGGTCGCGGGGTAGTACCAGACCCGGTGCGGTAGCCGGGAGACGGGACGGGTGGGCTCGGTGGAGGTGGCGGCGGCGAGGACGGTGGTCATACGGCTCTCCCGGCGGGGGGATCGGGACGGCTCGCGGGCCCGAGTGCGGCCCCGTCAGGCGGAGCGGGTGCGGGCGCGATGTCGTGCACGAGAGCGAGATTGTGTTCGGCGAGGATCACGGTGCGGCACGGCCATCGGCTCCCGCAGCCCGCGCATCGGCCGTCAGTGTTGACGTGCGCGTCGAGCGCATGCAGCGCCGTGCGGTGAAGCCGGTCGCAGCCGAGGCCGGGCAGGTCGAGATCCCCGTCGCGTGTGCGCCGGTCCACCCGCCGCCCTGCTGTGATCATCGGGTCGTGGGTGCGCGGCCGGCCGTGAGGACCCGCGAGGCCGCGGGCGGCGCGACGGGGACGGCTGTGGCGCGGTGGGTGAGCGGGGACTGGTCCGGTCCTCGGTTCGGCAACGGGGCGAGCATGGGGCGCACCTCTCCAGGCAGGTGGGACGGTGTGATCAGCGAGATGTGGTCGTCTGCGTTGGGTCGGTGCCGGCGCGGCTGGCCGGGTCAGCGGCGAGCGCGGTGAGGGTGGCGTTCAACGCCGCGTCCGCGCTGTGGCGGCGCAGGGTCCGGGTCAGAACGTCGAGGACGGACAGAGCGGGCAGCGGACCGCACGCCAGGTCGGCCGTGGCCGGGTGGAGTGGCAGGGCGTCGGTAGGCAGCGTCAGTGCGGTGACGACGGTGTCGTAGACGGTGGCGGCCCAGATCGTCAGCACAGCGGCCAGCCAGCCTCGCCACTCGCCACGGCGGGCGGCGAGCCGTCCGGCCAGCCACGCCTCGACCCCCTCGACGAGTTCCGCGCGGACCGGCGGCGGACATCCCAGGATCATCAGGTGCAGATGGCCGAGCAGCATGGCGGTGTCCACGGGTTCCCCGCCGGGCCCGAGCGCGGGCGACACCAGCACGGCCCGCGGCGAGCCGGCGGGGTAGAGCACGTGGTGCGGGGTGAGGGCTCCGTAGGCGATACCGGCGCGGGTGAGCAGCACCGGGTCCAATCCGGAGGCCAGCCGCGCGAGCCTGGCCGACAGGCTGTGCGTAAGCGTCTTCACCTCCCCGGCTTCGTTAATCCCGCCGGCGTGCGGGGACCGTGGGTGGAGGTGGTCGGCGGTGCGGCCGAGCGCCGCGGTGACGACCAGCGGCAGGTTCCGGGTACCGGTGGCGGCGACCAGGCGCAGCGGTTCCGGCGGATCGCTGTGCAGCCCGGCGAGGTCGTCCATCAGCAACATCAGCACCTCGGTCAGCGCCGCCGGGCGGGCCTGGACCTGGTCGGCCAGACTCGTGCCCGTCACCCACGGTGTGACCATCACCCCGTCCGTGATGGTGGCCGGGCCGGGGACCCGCAGACCGCTGTAGACGGCCAGCGTGGTGAGCTGTTCGGCTTCCCGGACGGTCAGGTCCGCCCGCGGCCCGTCGGCGTCGTCGGCCAGCACCGCGGGGAGATTCCCGTGGTCGCCGCGCACCACGCGCGCCAGCGCCGCCCCCCTCGGGCGCCAGCTCGCGCACAGCGTCTCGGCACCGGCCTGCACCCGGCGCACCACCGCACTACCCCCGGTGACCATCGGCCCGACCGTCACCTCCGCCGCCGGCCACAGACGGGCGGTCGCGGCGGCGATCCGCGCCTCGGCGTGGGCGAGAAGACAGGTGACGTCGCGGTCGGACCAGCAGGTCGGACAGCCGGACCGGGGGCTCACCGGATACGCTCGACGCCGCCGTAGAGCGGCAGCCGCCCCTCGGACGCCGTCCCGGAGCCCTGCCGGTCCTCGGCCCAGCCGGGAAGCAGGACCACGCTGGGCTCGATCAGGCCACAGTCTTCGAAGAACCGCAGGATCTCGGTCCGGCTGCGCAGCCGCAACGGCGCCGTCGTCCGCCGGTACAGCGTGGCGGCGTCGGTGACGTCATCGGCCTGCCCGTCACCGGTGGTATGGGTGAGAACCAGGTAGCTGCCCGTGGGCAGCGCGCCGATCAGCCGTTGCGGGTGGGCGTCGTCGTCGAAGAAGTGCAGGACCGCCACCAGCAGAAGCCCGACCGGCCGCTACAGGTCGAGCAGCCCGGTGAGCTCCGGATACCGAAGGATTTCCTCGGGACGGTGAAGGTCGGCTTCGATGGCAACCGCGGCGGGCGTGCGTGCGAGCAGGATCTGGCTGCTCGCGACGGCAACCGGGTCGCTGTCGACGTAGACAACCCGCGTGCCGGGCGCCATCCCGGAGGCGACCTCGTGGACGTTGCCCATCGTCGGCATCCCCGAACCGATGTCGAGGAACTGGCGGCCCCCCGCCGAGCCGGCAAGGTATCGGACCGCCTCGCCCAGGAACATCCGGTTGACCCGTGCGGTCTGGGCGATCTGCGGCCACGTTTCCACCAGGCCCTTCGCGGCCTCACGGTCGACGGCGAAGTTATGGGCCCCACCGAGCAGGTAGTCGTAAATCCTCGCAATGTTGGGCGTAATGCTGGGATCTTCACGCCCGGGGGACTCGAAGCTGTCGGTGCTCATCACGCCGACCTCGCCCACAGGCGGTCCGCCCCGCCCAGACTGCCCCGCGCTCGTCGGTGCCCTGCCTCACCCGGTGTGTCCGGCCTGGGCCTGGCGTCGAAGGCGGCGTCGAAGGGCGCGGCCGTCGCGGGAACGATCCTCGTCATGGGAACGGACCTCACTGAGAGTAGACGTCGGGGGACGGCTACCACCATCGCCCTGACAAGGGCACGAAACATTCCCGTCAACCCGAAGAATCAGTTCGGCTCCCCGTAGCCCCTTTGACCTGGAGTAACACTTACGGACAGGGTCCGTTAGTTCGGGTTGTACGACCCCCCTTCCCGTGGAGTGATCGCACCACTACCGTGGACATGTCCCGGAAGGAGACGGGGACCGCGCAGACGGGGAAGGGGTGGGGGGTCGTCATGGGCAGGCCGAGCCGGCGGGTGGAGCAGGACGAGCTACGAGCCCGGATGCGGGCGGCCGGGATGAGCCACGACGAGATCGCCATTGAGTTCACCCGCCGCTACAAGCTGCGCCCCCGCATCGCCCACCGGATCGCGCACGGCTGGACCCAGCCAGCAGGCCGCCGACCGCATCAACGCCCACGCCGCCCGTACCGGCCTCGACCCCGACGGTGCGGCCAGCATGACCACACCCTGGCTGTCCGAACTGGAAACCTGGCCGCTCCCACTCCGGCGCCGGCCCACCCTCCAGATCCTCGCCCAGCTCGCCGCCGTCTACGGCTGCGACCTTCACGATTTGCTTGACCTCGACGACCGCGAACACATGCCCCCACCGACATGCTCCTCATCAACTCGATCCGCGCGGGAGACGCGAAAACAAGGAGTGTCGGCGCCGCAGTACCGATCGAGCTGACGAAGTACGATGGCACGCTCGCGAAACCCGCACTCGTCGATATATCGGACTACCGAGCATTTGAGTCCGCAGCGGTGGTTCAGGACCAGAACCCAGAGCTAGTCG
>NZ_CDWTMO010000249.1:0-4127 GCF_977946435.1 Frankia sp. CgKIO3
CCATCTCCGTCGCGAGTCCCGCCTTCGTCCCCGCCTCCGTCTTTCCGGGCGAGCGTCGAGACCCCGCCGGCGGCGAGGAAGTCGCTGGCGGCGCGGGTCGCGGCGACGACGGTTTCCGACGGCAGCGCACCCGCGCCCAGCAGCGCCGTGGCGGTCGCGGCGAAGCGGTCGCCGGCGCCGCAGGGATCCGCGGCGACCGGCGTCGCCGGTGCGATCAGCGGGGGCGTGTCCGAGGCGCCGACCAGCAGGGCATCGCGTTCGCCGAGGGTGATCGCGACGCCGGCGGCACCCCAGTGGGCCACGAGCCGGCGGCCGCGGTCCGTAGCCTCGGCGATGGGGTCCCGGCGCACCGTGGCGTTGCGGGTGAACCACCGCGCCTCGGCCAGGTTCGGCGTGACGAGCGTGGCGCCGCGCGGGGGCACGTCACCCCGCGGGTGCGGATCCCAGACGAGTGGAACCCGCCGCGCCCGGCCGGCGAGCGCCGCGGTGACCGGGCGATGCCGCGTGAGCCCGCGACCGTAGTCGGCGACGAGGATCGCCCGGGCCGCGGCGAGCGCCCGCCGGCCCGCCTCGGGAAGCGTGTCGCGCACCGCGCCACCGGTCCCGCGATTGTCACCGGTCCCGCGATCGAGACGCAGCAGGGTGCTGGTGCCGGTCCGCATCCGGATTTTCTGCGGTGTCGGGCCGTCGAGCCCGAGGTCGACGACGGTGACGCCGGCGTCGGCGAGCAACGCGGCGAGGCGTCGCCCGCCCTCGTCGTCAGCCAGGGCGGTGACGAGGACGACGTCGTGACCGTCGCGGGCGGCGAGCAGGGCGGCGAGGCCCGCGCCGCCCGGCCGGGCCAGGTCGTCGGTCTGGTCGAGCACGGGCACCGGCGCATCGGGGGCCAGCCGTTCGACCCGGCCGACGAGGTCGCGGTCCAGCAGCGTGTCTCCGACGACGACCAGCGGCCGCCGCGGGGACGGTGGGGCAGCGCATTCCGGTGGGGCAGCGCATTGCGGTGTGGACGCGGACGAGGCGGCGGATCGCGGCAGGGTCTCCCGGGTCGGCGCGACGCCCAGCGCGACGTCACAGGCCGCGCAGAGAACGTGCACGGCGACCAGGTGGGTCTCCTGCACGGTCGCGCTCGACGGTTCGCTTTCGCGCGGTTCGTTCTCGCGCGGTTCGCTCTCGCCTGCGCGCCCGGTCGCCACGATCTCGTCGCAGGCGGCCGCCAGTGGGCTGTCGGCCCGGCCGACCAGCGCCCACGTTGTCAGGCCCAGCTCCCGGGCCGCGTGCAGCAGATTGGCGCTGCGGCCCGAGGTGGACAGCAGCATCAGGACGTCGCCGGGCCGGCCGTGGGCGCGCACCTGGCGGGCGAACACGTCGTCGTAGCCGAAGTCGTTGCCGATCGCGGTCAGCGAGGAGGTGTCAGCGTGCAGCGGGATGGCCGACATCGGGGCCCGGTCGTCGCGGAACCGGCCGACCAGCTCCGCGGTCAGATGCTGGGCCTCGGCGGCGGATCCGCCGTTGCCGGCGGCGAGCAGCCGGCCGCCCGCGGCCAGGACCTCGGCCAGCCGGGTCCCCCAGGCGGCGAGCCGGTCGACGTCGAGTCCGTCCAGCGCCAGCTGCAACGCGGCGACGTGGCCGCGCCCGGACGGCATCGGCCGGCATGCCGCCGGTCCCGGTGTCAGTCCCGGTGTCGGTCCCGGTGTCGGTCCCGGTGTCGGTCCCGGTGTCGGTCCCGGTGTCGGTCCCGGTGTCGGTCCCGGTGTCGGTGCCGGTGCCGGTCGGTCCATGGGTCAGACCCCCGCCGGGAGATAGGGACGGCCGAAGCGGGACGTGCCGTGGCGGGTCAACCGCTGGTAGCTGCCCAGGGTCAGCGTGGCCACCCGGTCCCAGGAAAACAGGGCGCGGGCGCGCCGGGGGCCCTGCTCGCCGAGTTCCCGCCGCCACGCGGGGTCGCCCATCAGCTCGGCAAGGGCCTCAACGATCCGTTCCGGGGACCGTGGTGGCACGTGCAGGCCGGTCTTGCCGTCCACGACCGTGTCGACGAGACCGCCGACGGCCGAGGCGACAACGGGCACGCCGCAGGCCATCGCCTCCAGTGGGACGATGCCGAACGGTTCGTACCAGGGCACGCAGGTGACGACATCGGCGGAGCGGTAGAGGGCGGGCAGTTCGTCGTGGTCGACGCGCCCGATGAAGCTCGTCCGGTCGGCGACGCCCAGCTCGACCGACAGTCGACGCAGCCGGTCCACCTCCGGGTCGGTGTCGAGGTGCGCCGGATCGGGACCACCCGCGACGACGAGGTCGGCCGCCGGCAGATGGGGCAGCGTGCTGATGACGTTGCCGACCCCTTTGCGTTCCACCAGACGACCGACGAACAGCAGCCGGACGCGGTCGCCGTGCCGCGGCCGGGCCCATCCGTGCGGGGTGAACCGGGACAGGTCCACCCCGCAGGGCACCACGCTGACCCGCCCGCGCGGCGTCCCCAGCCGGACCAGCTCGAACACCTCGTCCGTGCAGGTGGCGAGGAGCTGGTCGACGTCGCCGACGAGCCGCTGTTCGATGGCGACGCGTTCCGGTGGCGAGGTGTCCTTGCGGCCCTGGTGGCGGCGTTTCACCACGCCCAGGGCGTGCATCGTGAGCACCACCGGGATGCCCAGCGGCCGGGCGGCCCGCAGCGCGGCGAGCCCGGACATCCAGAAGTGCGCGTGGACGACGTTGGGACGGCACCGTCGCCACTGCTCGTGCAGGTCGGCGGCGAAGTCGTCCATGTAGGGGAGAAGTTCGTCTTTAGGAACGAATCTGGCGGGACCGGCACGCACATGGTCCACCTGGACGCCTTCCCCGCGCCTGACGCGGCGCGGCAGGTCGGGGTCGTCCCGGCGGGTGTGCACGATGACGTCGACCTGCCGGCGGGCCAGGGCATCGGCCAGCGAGGCGACGTGGATGTTCTGCCCGCCCGCGTCGACACCGCCGAGTGTCGCGAGCGGGCTGGCATGCTCGGAAACCATCGAGACCTTCGTCGGGACCTTCATCAAGGGGCCTCCAGGACCTCCTGCCGGGCGGGGGGAACGGTGACGACGGGGAAGGCGAGAACCGTCTCCAAGGCGTCGACGACCTCGTCGGGTTCGACGGTGTTCAGACAGGGATGGCCGGGCACCGGGCAGTCCCGGGCCCGGCATCCGGCGCAGCCGATCGCCTGGTCGCCGAGCAGGACGTGCCGGGAGGTGTAGGGCCGCCACCGTTCGGCCGGCACCGTCGGGGCGAACAGGGAGACGATCGGGGTGCCGACCGCGGCGGCGAGATGCGCGGGGCCGGTGTTGCCGACGACCACCGCGCCGGCCCGCTCCAGGACGCCGGCGAGGCCCGCCAAGTCCGTGCGCCCGCCGAGGTCATGCACGCCGGGCAGGCGGCCGGCCGCGGTGGCGGTGAGCCCCACCTCGTCGGGTCCACCGGTCACGACGACCCGGTGTCCCCGGCCAGCCAGCCGGCGCACCACCACCGTGAACCGCGGCGGGTTCCAGCGTCGGGCGGCCACCGAGGCGCCCGGATGCAGGACGACGTACGGCTCCGGGCCGATCAGGGGGGTCGGGTCCGGCAGCGGCCGGCGGACCGCGAGCAGCCCGTCGTCCTCGTCCGGTAGCCGGTAGCCGGTAGCCGAGCGCCGCCGCGGTCGACAGGGCTCTGGTGACCTCGTGTAGCCCTGTCTCGGGCAGGTGGTGGCGGACGTCGAGCAGCGTGCCGGGGTAGTCCTCGCTCACGGCGGCGATCCGCCCGACGCCGGCCATCCGCAGCAGCAGGGCCAGCGGCAGCGGATTCTGGTGGAACGAGGTGAGGATCAGCGCGTCGTCGAGGCGACCGGCGGCCAGCCGGTCGACGAGGCCGTCGACGTCGTCGCGGCGCACCGGTGGCGGGCTCGCGTCGATCCAGGGGCAGCGCCAGACGACAACCTCGTCCACTCCGGGCAGCAGCTCGGCAGCCGTCCGCCCGCGGGGGCCTACGAGCAGGGTCACGTGCGCCGCGGTCGCGGCCACCGCGAGGATCGCTGGACCGGACAGCAGGACGTCGCCGTCGCTGTCGAGGCGCGCGACGAGCACCCGGGCGGTCATCGCCGCACCGCCCCCGCCGCTCCTCCCGTT
>NZ_CDWTMO010000250.1:0-4080 GCF_977946435.1 Frankia sp. CgKIO3
CCTCCAGCATGGCGGTGCGGGTCACGCCGGTGGCGCGAGCCGACGGAGTGCACGCGAACTGATCGCGGTGGGTGGCCGATGCCGATCCGACCGTGTCGGCCTGGTGCGGCTCCCCAGGTGGGTGCATCTTTCGCCCCGATGCGTTACTTCTGGGACCGATGTGCGAAAGTTGCGGGAAAGTGGTTTTCCCGGCCGCGTCCGACCTTGCGGCACCCCCTCCCCAACACCTCGAAGATCGGCCCTGTCCCGACGATCAGCGCCACCTCGAAGATCCCGCGTCCGGTCCGATCCTGCTCGGAGTCCGATCGATGTCCCTGTCCACGGCCGTGCGTCTGCAACGCCCGCGCCCGGTCGCCTTCGCCATCGCACTCGTGCTGGCGTGGTTGCTGCTTGCTCTTGTCGCGTTCGCCCTGCACCGCGGTCCCATCGAAGATGATCTTTCCGCCCGGGCGACCGCGGCGGTCCGGTCCACCGGCGGCGGGCACGCCCAGGTTCACGTCGAGGGGCGTGATGCGGTCGTCACCGGTCGTTTCCCGAGTGCCGCCGCCGCCGAACAGGCGCGGGCCTCGGCCGCGGTCGCCGGCACGACCTCCGCGCGTCTCGGTGACGACGTGGTCATCGCGACCGAACCCGCGCGCCCCCTGGTGCTCGCCGTGGCCGGCCGAGGACTGTCGATCACGGCGACCGTGCCCGACCGGGCGAGCCGTGCCGTGTTGCTCGCCGCCGTGGCGGACGCGAGCGGCGGGTCGGTGACCGGCGAGGTCCGGGTCGACCCGGCCATGGCGGAGCCGCCGGTGGAGGCGGTGGCCGCCGTCGCGGCGGCGCTGCGCGGTTTCCCCGGGAACCACTCGGTCACAGTCTCCGGGACGACCGTGGCGGTGGCCGGCAGCGCCCCGGACGAGGCCACGAGGCGGCGCCTCGGCGCCCAGGTGCTGGCGGCGGCTGGTACCACCGTTCCTGATGCCACCCTGGACAACCGGCTTGTCGTCCCGGGAGAGAAGCCTGCCGCCCCGGCGGCGAAGCCCACCTCCGACGCCGGGGCCCTCGCGGCCCTACGCGCTGCCCTCGACGGTCGGAACGTGACGTTCCCGGTCGGCGCAGCGACACTGAGCCCGCCGGCCCGCCTTTGGCTTGACCGGGTGGCGGCGGCGCTGCGCGCCGGCCGGGTCGTGGTCCTGGTCGGCGGCCACACCGACGCCTTCGGGCCGGCGACCCTCAATCAGGCGTTGTCTCTGGACCGGGCCCGGGTGACTGCCGACTACCTGACGGACCGGGGCGTACGTCCCGACCTCATGCGCGTCGCCGGGTTCGGTTCCCGGTGGCCGGAGGCCGACAACGCCACGCCCCGGGGACGGGCGGCCAACCGTCGGGTCGAGATCGTCCCGTGGCCCGATCGCTGATTCTGGGCGAGCCCGATCCCGGCTGATCCGGTCGATCTGCAGTCCGGCCGATTTCCGGCCCAGTGTCACGGTGATGTCGCGGATGCGCGACCGTCTTGCCTGCGGCCGGTGGCCCATGGCACCCTCTGCTTAGGGAAGCCTTAGCTAAGGCTGCTCCGTAGGGTCGACTGCCCCACGGGGTCGAAGGATCATCGACAGATCGACAGGGTCGCGAACTGCCGCTTGGCCGTCCGCGTGCTGGCTGTCTCGGGCGTGGTGAGGTGCGGTGCTCGTCTGTTCATGCTTCGCGGTGTCCGACCGGATGCTACGCAATGTGATCGCGTCGGGTGCCTGCGACGTTGACGCCGTCGGCGAGCGATGTGATGCCGGGACGGGCTGTGGCGGTTGTGTAGAGGAGATCGCCGAGCTGTTGGACGAGGCGTACGCGCGCCGCGGCAGCCCGGTCGCCAGGGCGGGGTAGGGTTCCGGAGGGGTGCTGGTCACCTCGTTGTGGTACCCCGCGTGGCGGCCCGCCCGCCCGCGACCCGTACCGCCCGGACCATCCGCAACGATCGAGCTCCCGGCGCCGCGTCCCCCGCCGTTGACCGCCGCGCCCGCCGACCGGCTCCGGCTCGCCCACTATCTGCTCGTCGGCGACATCGGGTTCGACTCGGCGGTGGCCGTGACGGACGCCCCGCCGGCCGCGGGCACCTTCGCGTTCGTGGTGTTCTCCCAAGGCAGAGTGGGGAGCCGGGTGCAGGCGGCATACCTGATGGAGGCGCTCGCCAGCCACGGTTTCGTCGTCGCGGCCCCCGATCATCCCGGTGACACGATGCTCGACGCGGCCTCCGGGCGGCAGGCGTCCCTGTTGGCCCTGGCCGCGGACCGGCTGCATGACGTCTCAGCGGTGATCGACGTCACCGAGGCCCATCGACTCACGGTCCGTTACACGGTCGCGTTCCTGGCCCGTCGACTACGGAATGAGACCGGCTATGACCGCTATCTCGGACCGCCGGCGGACCGGCCCGCCTCCGCGGTGACCGTGCGTCGGGCCATGTGACCATCACGCTCCGACGGTGTCTCCGCGCGCGGGCACATCGGTCCACCCGCGAGCTACCGCGTGGTGGGATCACCCTTGCGCTGCCACGACGGCATATGGATGACTCACCCCGACATTGCCGGCTACCGTGGGCCAACCGGCCAAAGTCCGCCTGAGAGGTAGCATCGGCCGGTCGATCCGGCCGAGCCGCGACGCCTCGCTGGTTGCGAGGCGCGAGGTCGGCGATGGCGCTGAGTCGGCTGCGCCAGCCGGATCACGGGCGATGCCTACGGGTACAGTACGGTACCCCGTGAGGAGGTCGTGGCGATGTCCGCTCGCCAGGTGCGGCGGTTTCAGCTGGAGCGTGACGTCGATGTCTCCGGCGTCTCCGGGACGGGTGCGGTCGCGTTCGGGGCGCAGGCCCCAGACGGCACCTGCGTGCTGTGGTGGGACTCCGAACACGATTCCATCGGGATCTATCCGACAATGGAGACACTACTCGCCATCCACGGGCACGGCGGGAGTACTCGCGTCGTCTACATCGATGCCGCCGACCAAGCCATCCCCGCGGTTCCGGGGGGTCCCGCCGCCTCGGCCGTTCCCGCAGCCTCGGCCGTTCCCGTCCTCTCCGCGGCGTCGCCTGTGCCGAGCCCGGCGTCCCTGCGTGCCGCACCGTCGCTACGCCTCGGTTCCGCGGCGCGTTCGGCCGCCGCGACTCGTGGCCCGCGTCCCTCGCCGACCCGCAAGGCGCAGCCCGGGGGTGACGGCCGCTGATCAGGTCAGCGGGCGGAAGCAGGCGGTGGCCCGTTCCTGCGGGTCTACGGTGTAGAGCGCCAACGTGCCCGCCATCTCCTTCGGGTCCACGCCGTTGTCGAGCATTTGCCGGTGCAGGCCCGCCATCATGAGCAGGGCGTAATGCACCAGAATCGACGTGATGTCGGCGGGATGGCGCAGTGCCTCGCGAAACTGTTCGTCGGTCGCCACGTCGCTGGTGAGAGCGGCGAGGACGCCGAGCCGAATCCGCCCGGCGAGGTCCTCCCAGAGCTGGGCGCTTTTCGGGGCCTCCGGTCCTCGCCAGATCCCCGGGAACGCCAGGCCGGCGACGACGGCAGTCGGCTGTCGTCCCGTCCGGAGATGTATCGCGACGACCCACATCGCCATGAGCCAGCACATCCCGCGCAGGGTGTGCAGCGGATCGACGATCATCTGCTCACGGAGGTGCCGCTCGGACTGCGGGCGGCTGGCCGGAGCCAGCCAACCGCAGACGAGACGTTCGAGGTCGACGATCTGGACCATGGGCAGGTCCGCGGGGTGCGGCCGGGCCAGCGCGGCGGCCCGGTTGGACTCGGAATCGACCAGGGCGAGCGCGCCCGGATCGGAGAGTGTCTGCCAGGCCAGACCCGCCGACGGCATGCGGCACACGGTAACGCGAAACGCAGCACACCGACTACAGCATCGGCGGCATTGTGTGGCATTCGACGGTTGCCTCACCGCCGATTCTCTGGATGCGTCGCCGTGGTTTCCGCCGGAGGACCGATGCCGCGCGCACAGCGGTCCCCGGATCCGGGAGGAGCGTTGCGAACGGTAAGCGGGCGTCCGGGGGTTCACCCCTCGCCGAGGAGGTCTGACCACTCGCCGAGGAGGTCGAGGGGGGTGGTGGGT
>NZ_CDWTMO010000251.1:0-4064 GCF_977946435.1 Frankia sp. CgKIO3
CAGCCCCGACGGCCTGCCTGACGACATCCACGCCCAGATCGTCGCCGTGGAGAAGCGCTTCGCCGTCCACCTCGCCGTCCACCTCGCCGCGCACGTGCTCGCCCCGAGCACGCTCACCTACGGGCTGTCCGACTCCCCGGCCGGGATGCTCGAACGCTGGGTGAAGTGGAGCGACAACGGCGGCGACATCGAGACCGTCTTCACCAAAGACGACCTGCTCACCCACACCATGATCTTCTGGGTGACCAACACGATCGGTACCTCGATCCGCACCTACGCCAACAACAACCGCTACCCGTGGGCCCCGTCCCACGACCGGCAGCCAGCCATCGAGGCGCCCACCGGCATCACCTTCGTCGGCTATGAAAACCCACCCGGCGTCAGCACCGACCAGCGGGTTCAGAACTTCCTCGACTCCGACCGCGCCGCCTGGTACAATCACGTCGGCCTCAACGCCCACGACCACCGCGGCCACTTCATTCCCTGGGAAATCCCCGCTCAATGGGTCGACGACCTGCGGCGTACCTTCCGCGGCCGCCGCTAATGATCTTTAATTCATGATATCGCTGGATCATAGTTTTGTGGGTCATGATGGTCGCGGCCGATGCCGGGATCGTGGCCACCGACCCTTCGGCGCCGGCCGACGAACCCACCCGCCCCGCGCTCCCGGATACGATCATCGCCGTGCACCCGTTCCACGTCGTCCAGCTCGCGAACAAGATGGCCGGCGAAGCGCTCGCCGCGGAACGGCGCGGTGAACACGAAGCACAAGCACCCAGGCAGTGTTCCTGATCCTGGCTCTCGCGAGTAGTGTGAGTAAATCATCTTTCGGTCAGCATCTTTCGGACGACTCGTTCGAGCTCGGGGATCTTCTCCTGAAGTACCTGCCAGACCAGGGCGTCGTCGACGGTGGCGTAGCCGTGGATGAGAATGTTCCGGAAGGCAACAATCCGAGGAAGCTCGGGGATCGCGGCGGCGAGGTCTGGAGATGCTTTCGACAGCTGGTTGAGCGCCTCGCCGATGATCTCGAACTCGCGTTCAACCGCGGCGCGGAGCATCGCGTTCGCCAGATAATCTTCGAAGGTCTGGTCGTGGGCGAAGCCTCGGGCGAGTTCGGCCGCGTTGGCAGCGTCCCAGAGATACTTGCGTGGGTCAGGCGGCATACAAGGGCTGCCTGGTGCTCATGACCTGGTCGCGGAAGTACGGGTTGCGGATGGCGGTGACGCTGACGACGTCGACGGCGCGGCCAAACAGGCGCTCAAGCCCTTCCTTGAGAGTGAAGTAGGTACCGTAGTAGTCGAATGCGGTGTTGTCAGCGTCGAACTCGACGAGGACGTCGACGTCGCTGGTGCCGAGGTCGAAGGCGTCGGAAGTCGCGGATCCGATGAGGTCGAGACGGCGGACGTTGAGACTGCGGCAGAGTTGCTGGATCTCCGCGCGTCTGGTCTCGATCAATGGCTGCATGCCGACCTCCTCTGCGGACGATTGTGCCCGATCAGGCGGCTGGTGCCTACCGCCTGGCCCGCTGCCATGCCCGGGTGGGGCCGGGGCCAGACGTCGGCCGAGGCCATAGCATGGCCGCGATGCCGACTCTGCTGATCGTTCACCACACACCATCGTCGACCATGCAGGTGATGTTGGAAGCGGTGCTGGCCGGTAGCCGGGACGAGGCGATCGAGGGTGTGGCCGTCGTCGTCAAGCCGGCCTTGGCGGCGACGGCCGTCGACGTGCTCGCCGCGGACGGCTACCTGCTCGGCACCCCGGCGAACATCGGCTACATGTCGGGGGCTTTGAAGCATTTCTTCGACCAGATCTACTACCCCGTGCTTGAGGCGACGGTTGGTCGCCCATACACCCTCTACGTCCATGGTAACAGCGACACGACCGGCGCCATCCGTGGGATCGAGACCATCGCGACCGGGCTCAGATGGAAGCGTTTGCGCGAGCCGCTGTCGATCGTCGGCGAGGTGGACTCCGGGGCACGCGAGGCCTGCTGGGAACTCGGTGCCACCGTCGCCGCGTCGCTGATGACCGGCTGACGGCGACGTCCCGCGCAAGCGGCGGAGGTGGCGTGAGGCACCCACGAACGCTTCTGGCGAGGGTGACTCGAGGATTCATGCATGATGCATGAAGCGTGGTAGCGTGGACAGATGAGCGAGTCTGCCGACGGGGGCATCATCCAGGTACGCGATGTCGATCCGACGACGCTCGCGGTCCTCCGCGAACGTGCCAGATCGCTCGGCCAGTCACTGTCCGGGTACTTGCGGGACCTGATGGATGCCGATGCGGCCACGGAGACCAACGCGGAGGTCATCGCCCGCATCGCTCGCGACAGGGAACCGGTGGAGCTCACCATGGATGACATCCTCGCGGCGCGCGATGAGGGGCGGCGTTGACCCTCACGTACGTGGTTGACTGCTCGCTCGTCATTGATGTGCTGTCCGTCCGCGATGGCGACGAGGTGCTCCGGCAGCGCCTGTCCACCCCGCGCACGCTGCACGCCCCGCACCATCTCGACGTCGAGGTCGCGTCAACAGTCCGCGGGCTTGCCGCAGGCAAGAAGATCACTGACCATCGCGGCGAGCAGATGCTGGCTGACTACGCGCGCCTGCGGATCACCCGTCATCCGGTTTGGCCCTACCATCCCCGGATGTGGGAGCTGCGGCACAACCTCGGTACCTACGACGCCGCCTACATCGCGCTCGCCGAAGCGCTCGGCTGCGACCTGCTCACCGGCGACACCAAATTCAAGAACGCCACCGGACACCGCGCGACGGTCATCGTCACCCGATAGCAGGCACGGGCGCGTTTCCCTCTTCCTTCGACCCCGAGGCCGGCCGGGAAGTACGACGTCAGGACGCCCCCGCGTGCCCGTGCTTGTCCGGGAAGGTCAGTGGGAGGGCAGGCCCAGGTTTGTCAGGATCTCGCGGAGGCGGTGGCGGCCCTCCATCGACTCCGGGCCCGCGAGGCGGGCGATTACCCGGTCGCTCCAGGTGCCTTCCAGGCCGAAGCGGGCGTTGTAGACGGACAACCGCTGGTCGTAGGTAAGGACGCGACCGCGGCGGGCACCTTCGCGGGCCCGGTGGTGCTTCGGGCGCGGTCCGAGGCCGTCGGGCGCAGCGGAGTTCGACGGATCCGGATCCGGGACCACCAGATCCTCAGTGACTCGCCCCCGGACTATGCCGGTGCCGACCTCGGGCTGAGTTCGCCCGAGCTCGTCCTCGGCGTGTTCGCCAGCTGCCTGACGCACATGTTCGAGATCGTCGCCGCCCGGTTGGATGTCCCCGTCGACGAGATCAGCGTGGAGGTCGAGGGTCACATGGAGCCCCGCGCCGGCCGGTCGGGCTTCGAGGACGTGCCTCGCGCACCGCAGCACATCACCTACCAGGTCCATGTATGGAACTGTTCGCGTGGTTCCGGGTGCTCCGGCCGAGACGTAGTCTGGCGTGCTCCCGCCGTCCGCTTCGCCAAAGGCACCCATTACTTCGGTGTCGAAGTCGTCATCGTTTCCATCATGATCTGGATCAACGACGCCACCGGCCAAGATCCTTCACTCACTGTCTTGCCGGCCGCCCGCGACATCTCGGGAACCATTCTGGGAAGGAACGCGGACCTACTGGGAACTGGCGAGTATGGGTGCGCCGGCCCGGGGCGGGCACCCGCTCCACCATCACTATCAGACTGGCATGTCCGCCGCCGCTCGGAGAATTCCGGCACTGCGCGTCCGGGGCTCAGGAAGGACCAAAGCGAAGGATGAACCAGTCGGCGGCCTCGCAGGCCACTCTGTGGAGCTCTAATGCTTTCCTGACCCCGACGCTTTCGTTGAGGCCGTGGGCGATCCTGTTCCGCCGATCGACTAGCGTGGCCAGCTCGCGGCGCAGCCGACCGTCGTCCGCGTCGAGCAGTGCGCTCAGCTCCTGGCGCAGGCCCTGGTCGAAGCGCCCGGCCAGGGTCTCGAGCGCCGCAGGCGTCGGGTACAGCCTCAATGCCATTTCCGCTAAGTTGATCAAGCTGCGGTCTGGGGTTTCATGGGGTTGGCGAGCCTGATCGTGGGCGGGGCGTGG
>NZ_CDWTMO010000252.1:0-4047 GCF_977946435.1 Frankia sp. CgKIO3
GACGCATATTGGCTTGCATTAATTACTTCATTACGAATTCACGGTGCACGAAGCTGCGCGCTCCTGGCAGCCGAACGAGAACGCTGCCGAAGCCCTGGCGCACACCGTCGAATGGCTCACCTGCTTCCAGGTCTGCACACCCCGGGCCGAGAGGTACGCCACGCTTTCGGCCTGGGTATACCCTCTGGCCCCGCTGCCGGAGCTGGAACTCGCTTACGACATCCACGCCTTCTTCCGGATCTACGACGACTTCACCGACGATCTCGTGGCGGACATCAGCCGCATCAACGTCATCAGCGCGGAGCTCACCGGGATTCTCTACGGGAGACCCGCGAAGTCCCCCATGGAGATGATCTTCCATGACCTGTGGGCGCGGCAGACCGCCAGCTCGCCGGACCAGTGGGTGGCTCGGGTCAGCGAGCACTGGGAATGGTACTTCAACACGCAGGCCACTTATGCGGCGATGCGGGACCGGCGGATGGACACGACGGTCGAAGAGTACTTGGAACTACGCCTGGGAAACGGCGCGGTGCCGCTGTGCCTGGTGTTCGGCGAGAAGATGAATTTCACCTATCTGGCGCCGCACATCCACCACTGTACCCAGCTGCGACTGCTGCGCAGGCTGGCCAGCGACATCATCGTGTACTGCAACGACGTCTACTCCTCGGTCCGCGACGCGAAGCGTGACGACCCGCGCAACCTGATCGCGATCATCCGCGACCAGGACGGCTGCGATTGGCAAGAGGCAAGAGCTCGTTGCGAGCAGGAGATGCGGACGCTCGACCAGTCGATACACACCACAAAGCAGCGCCTTGACACGGCCTTCGACGTGCTGCAGTTCACCGACGCAGAACGCGCCCAGGCCCGGATGGGTGCGAGGATCGTCGACGACTGGAACTGGGGTTACCAGGCGTGGGCCGCCGTCAACGAACTGTTGATGGACACGGATCCGCCGCGCGAGGAGATCTCTCGCATGCTGACCTCGCCGCAGGCGGTCTGACGGCGCGTCGGAAACAAAAGAGTAGCGCCCGGGAGCGATTCCCCGGCGCCGCTCGGCGGTACGTCAGCCGACCGTGAACCCTTAGCGTCGACCGCGGAACATGCCGCCCAGCGAGGCCCAGAAGCCGCGGCGGGTGTCCACTCTGGCCTGCGCGTCGGCCTCGGCCACCGCCGCCAGCGCGTCCTTCGCGGCGCTCGGCTCGACCACCGGGGCGGAGAACGCCGGGGCGGCTGGCGCAGACTGCGGGGCGGGGCGGCGCTGCGGGGCGAACTTGACCGGGAGCGCGTCAAGGTGCCGGGACCAGGTCGAGGCGGTCCAGGTCAGCTGCTCCTCCGGCACCGTGAGGTGCAGGTCGGGTAGCCGGTTGAGCAGCACGTCGACGCCGGTGTCGGTGATGGCGCGGGCGATCTCCTGTCCCGAGCACTCGTGCGGGCCCCGACTGAACGCCAGGTGCGAGCGGTTGCCGTGCATCGGCGCGTCGAGATCCGGACGGATCTCCGGATCCGCGTTGCCCGCCGCGATGCCGAGCAGCAGCATGTCGCCCTCGCGGATCTCCTTGTCGGCGAAATGCATGTCGTGCGTGGCGAACCGCGCCGGGCAGACCAGCAGCGGCGGATCGTCCCACAGCATCTGCTCGACCGCGTCCGGCAGCGTCATGAGCCCGCCGGCAAGCGACGCGCGGAAGCGGAGGTCAGTCAGCACCATCCGCAGCGTGTTCGAGACCAGGTTCGTCGTGGCCTCGTAGCCCAGCACGATCACGAGGCGCAGGTGGTTGAGCACCTCCTCGTCGTTCAGCCCCGAGGGGTGCTGGACGAACCAGGACGCCAGGTCGTGCGCGGGGGCCCTGCGCCGCTCCTCGGTCAGCGACCGCAGGGTGCCGATGATGTACTGGTTGTGCGCGTACGCCTCCTCGCCGCCGCTGACCATGCCAACGATGGCCTCGATCAGTTTCCGGCCGTACCCCTCGCTCAGGCCGACCAGCCGGCTCAGCACGAGCATCGGAAGGTAAACGGCGAACTGGGTCACCAGGTCCGCGCGGCCGTCCTCGACAAAGCCGTCGATCAGCTGGTTCGCGTAGCGCTGGACGTGCCGCCGGGTGCCGTGCCGGTCGAACCTGGTCAGGCACTCGTTGACCGCGGCGCGCAGCCGCGCATGTTCCTCGCCATCGTAGGACACGACGTCGGGACGCCATCCGATGAGCGGAAGCAGCGGGTCGTCCGCGGCGATCCTGCCCTCGTTCCAGTCCCGCCAGAGCCGGGCGTCCCGGGTGAACCGGCTCGGGGTGCGAGCGACCTCCATGTTCTCCCGGTAGCCGAGCACCAGCCAGGCCGGGACGCCACCCTCGAGTTCCACCGGGGCGATCCTGCCGTGTTCCGCGCGGAGCTTCTCGTAGACCGCGCCGGGATCGTGCTGCGCTTCCGGGCCGTAGAGCGCGGTCCGTGCGGCATCCTGCGCGAAGGCCGCGTGCGCCGGACACCCCGGCGGCGGGATCGCAGCGCCTGATTCCGCGCCTGCTTCGGGAATGGATGTTGACACACTTACTCCGTGGCGGCCGAGGCGGCCACCGGGGCCGCGGATTGGGTGGACAGCCAGTACAGGTAGCGCATGAGGGCCAGCAGGGTGTCCCGGCTCGAGGCCCGGCTGCGCGCGTCGCACGCGACGATCGGCACGACGGCCGGCAGATCCAACGCGGCACGGACCTCGTCCAGCGGGTGGTTCGGGGCGTCCGGGAAGACGTTGATGGCCACGATGAACGGCACGCCGCCGTCCTCGAGCCGCCCGATGACGTCGAAGCTGGCCTCGAGCCGCCGGGTGTCGACCAGCACGACCGCACCAAGGGCTCCCTCGAACAGGCCGGTCCACAGGAACCAGAAGCGCTGCTGCCCAGGCGTGCCGAACAGGTAGAGCACCAGTTGCTCGTTGATGGTGATCCGGCCGAAGTCCATGGCCACGGTGGTCGCATCCTTCTGCTCGACCCCGCGGACGTCGTCCACCCCGACGCTGACCTCGGTCATCGTCTCCTCGGTCGTCAGCGGTCTGATCTCGCTGACGGAGCCGACCAGGGTCGTCTTGCCGACGCCGAACCCGCCGACCACGACAATCTTGACCGCGGTGGCGGCCGAGGCGGGCAGCGTGTCGTCGCGTGCCGGCCCGACGGCCAACTCAGAGCCTCTGGAGTCCATTCATCACCGCCTTGAGCAGTTCAGGATCGCCGATTCCTTCCATGCGCACCGAGGCACGCACCTCGACGAGCGAGTCCCTGAGCAGGTCGGAGACCAGGATGGCGACTACGCTGAACGGCAGCTTGAGGTACGCTGAGATCTCCGCCATGGACAGGGGCCAGTGACACATGCGCAGGATGGACGCGTGTTCCGGCTGCATCTCGGGCCGGGCCGCGGCCCGCGCCACCACGAGGGTGATCAGGTCGATGTCGGCCCGGCGGCCCGAGGCGCCGCGCCCGCCGGTGAGGACGTACAGGCGCTCGGGACCGCCCTGCTCCCAGGCGGAGGACGCGTCGTTGATCGGGGACGGGGTCACCCGGCCGTCCTCTCCTCCATCCGCGACGGGCTGGTGAGATGCTCACCGATACGTGCGACCAGGTTGCGCATCTGCTGTCCCATCAACCCCGCGTCCACCCCTTCGTCGGCCAGCACCGCGAGGTACGCGCGCGCGCCGGCCGCCATGAGGTAGAAGAATCCCCCGCCCACCTCGATCACCACGAGCCGCATCCGCTTGTCCCCCTGCGGGAACTCGGCGCCGACGGCGGCGGACAGGCTCTGCAGGCCGGCGCACGCGGCCGCGAGGCGGTCGGCGGTGTCCACATCCGTGTTGTACTGGGCCATGCGCAGGCCGTCCGCGGTCAGGACGATGATATGCCGGGTGCCCGGCACGCTCTCCGCAAGGTCCTTGAGCATCCAGTCCATGCTGGGCCGCAGGTGGTCCATCGGCTACTCGCTTTCCTTACTCGACGCATCGTCAGTCAAAGCGTGCTGGGTGCTCGTTCCCTCGCCGGAGACCGCGTTCTGGAACGCGGCAAGCCACAGCCT
>NZ_CDWTMO010000253.1:0-4034 GCF_977946435.1 Frankia sp. CgKIO3
CTGGCGTGCGCTCGGAGGGACTCGAACCCCCAACCTTCTGATCCGTAGTTAGATTTGGATCTTCCGTCGACGTCTGTCAACGTCCGCCCTGTCTGCTGACCATGAGCGTTCCGTCCACCGGTGTCCGTCGACGTCCACCCGCGTCCAGCGGCTTGGCTGTCAACTTGGCTGTCACTCGTGCCACGGCTTGGACCACGTGATGGGCGCTCGACGCTGAGATCCGGGAGCATACTGGGAGGCATGGCGGAAGATCTTCTGGCGCTCGTCGTGGCCGACCCGACAGTCGGTCATGGGCAGGCGTGTATCCGGGGGACCCGGGTGCCGGTGAGTGTCGTGCTCGACTGCCTTGCCGGCGGTATGTCCGACGGTGAGATCATCGCGGAGTACCCGTCGCTGACCGTGTCGGGGATCCGTGCGGCCGCTGCCTACGGGGCGCGTCTGGTGCGGGAGGATCTCGTGCCGCTTCGTACCGCGCCGTGAAGGTCAAGCTGGACGAGGGTCTCCCGGTCTCCCTTGCCGAGCGACTCGCCAAGCACGGGATCGACGCCGATACCGTGCTTGCGGAGAACCTGTCGGGCCGCTCCGATCCGGAGGTGCTCGCTGCTGCGGTTGCCGAGAACCGGATCGTGTTCACCCTCGACCGCGGCTTCGGGAACATCCGTGCCTACCTGCCGGGATCGCACAGCGGGATCGTGGTCTTCCGGCTTGACGACCAGTCGGCACGCGCCGTGATCGCGGCCGTCGAGGACCTGGTCACGCATCACGACCTCGCCGATCTCGCTGGGGCCGTGACAGTGGCTGCACCGCGGCCTTCTCCGGATCCGTCGCGAGGGCGATTGACCCTCTCCGCCCGGGCTGGGAGATCGCCTACGCAAAGCTCAGAGCCCCGCGCCGGAGTAGTGGCTACGGGGCTCTGACCTGTCTCAACCTGACGTGCGCTCGGAGGGACTCGAACCCCCAACCTTCTGATCCGTAGTCAGATGCTCTGTCCGTTGAGCTACGAGCGCGATGTACCGCCGTGGTGGCCGGCGGTACCAGCTTACAGCACCCGACGGATGGCACCGATCCTCCGAGGGGGATATAGCTGTCTGTAGTTCATCCTGTGCTTCTTGTGTGGACAGCTGTGGGGTCATCGTCGAATCGGCAGCTGCGGCGCCGGCAGGAGGAGTTGCCGGTGGGGCGCGCGGCGGACGGTCAACCGCTGACCGTCCGCCGCGTCGACGGCGGACCAGACCTCGGCGGGCAGCTCGCGCGCCCGCACCGGGAGGTGTGTGTCCGAGAGCATGACCAGACGCACCCCGCCAGTACCCGACGCGACGGCCACGGGAACGCCATCGTGCCCGATCGGGCGGGCACGTTAGCGCCCGCTGCCGAGAGGTCCTCATGGTCGAGCAGTCCTCATAGTGACATCGGGACGTCATCAGGTGCCGTCGATCATAATTTGATTTTATGCAAAGTAATTAGATTTTGTATATCGTAATTAGATTTGTCAAAACATGATTGGCTGTCGCCAGAGCGCTGCCCGATCTTATCGAGTATCGTCGCGTGGAGTAATGAGGCGTAACGATCCGGGGCGCAGGGTAATTCTCCTCCCGGCGTGCGCATCGTGAAGATCGACGGCTGGAGATCATCCTGATGGATCCGGGCGGCGTGCGCCGCGCGACTCGGAGCCAGCCCTTCGCCGCCCAAGCACTGTTCCGTGCCCGGGCGGCGACGATGAGCTCGCTGTTCCTGCTGGCTCTGCTGCTTGCGAGCTGGGCGCCGCGTATACCGCAAATCAAGGAGGGGCTCGAACTCGGCGACGGGCAGCTCAGTCTGACCCTGCTCGGCGCCCCGATCGGGGCGGTTCTGACATTGTGGCTGATCGGTCTGGCGGTCACCCGGTACGGCAGCATCACCATGGTGCGAGCAGGTCTGCCCGCCTACTGCGCCACCGGTCTTCTGGTCCCGCTCATCGAGGGACCCTGGTCTCTGTTCGCTCTGCTCGCCCTGTGGGGGGCGACCAGCAGTTGCCTCGACATCTCCCTGAACACCCAGGCCGTGGGGATTGAGCGCTGCTACCAGCGGCCGATCATGACCTCCGCCCATGCGGCGTGGACGGCGGGTGCCCTGTCCGGGGCCGGGATCGGTTCGGCGGCGGCCGCTCTGAGTGTCCCGATCGGCGTGCAGTTCGCGGTGCTCGGCGGGTTGGGTCTCGCTGCCGCCCTACCCGCCACGGCCTGGATGCTGCCCGACGGCGCTGCACCGGAAGTCGCGCCAGGGGACGGGCGAGACGGCTGGGGCGGAGACCGCGACAGAGCGGTGCCCCCGGGTCCCGCGGGCACCGGCAGCCGTGCCCGGCAGTTCGTCGCACTGTGCGTCATTGCCTTCGGTAGTTTCCTCTGTGAAGGTGTGGCGGCGGACTGGAGCGCCGTCTACCTCACCGAGGTAGCCGGAGCGGCTGCCGGAATCGCGGGTATCGGCTTTGTGGCCTTCACCTCCTGCATGTTCGTCGTGCGCCTGTTCGGGGACCGCGCCATGGCACGGTTCGGCCCGACCCGAACGGTCCGCGGCCTCGCCGTGACCGCGATGGTGGGATTCGCGGTCATGCTTGCGCTCGGTTCCTCGGCGTTCGGCACGGTCGGGGGAATCGTCGGATTCGGAACGCTCGGCGTCGGCACCGCCTGCGTGCTGCCCGCGGTGTTCTCCGCGACGGGGCGGCTCAGGTCGTCGACGGGCAGCTCCATCGCCGTGGTCGGCACGGTCGGGTATGCCGGATGGTTGTGCGGGCCGGCTCTCATCGGTGGGCTCGCCGAGCTGGCGGGCCTGCAACTCGCCATGGTCGTCGTGCTTGTCCTGCTCGTCGCGATCATAGTTTGCGCGTCGGCGTTGCGCGGTCCCGATTCTTCTCCTGCCGCGGCTGCCGAGTTCACCGCGGACCCCGGTGCCTCGGAGATCTCCGGGGTGCCCAAGATCCCCGAGGTTGGCTAGCGTCACCAGCGACCAGCCATCAGGCCGGGTCCTCTGCCGGCTGCCCCGGGAGCGGAGACGGGCACTACCGCCGGCCGCGACGGAATCCGGGCAGCAGGGTCTGCACCAGTGCGTCCGTCTTGGCCTCGGCCCGCCCGCCGCGGCGCACCCCGCTGACACCGATAGTTCGGTACATCTCCGTTGCCACAGCCTGCAGAGTTCGGCAATCACCCCGCGCGGCGACCGTGCGCAGCAGGTCCCGCCAGAGCACTTCGGAGGTCGGCACAGCCCGTAGCCCGGTGCGGCAGGCCGCCATCGCCGTCATCGTGTCACCGAAGTCCAACGTCAGTTGGGCGAGGCGATGCGCCACGTCGACCACGCCCGCCCAGGTGCTTCGGGCGATTGGCCCGGTGGTCGCCCAGCGGTACCGCCCGGCAGGCAGATCCGTCCACAGGGGGCCGCTGACCATCCGCAGGGCCGTCGTCAGATCCGCCTCGGCGTCGCTGCCCGGCAGACCGGCCCGGTGGGTGTAGGCCACGAAGAGTTCCCAGTCGCAGCGCACATCCGGACTCAGCCACCATCGGCCATCCGGGCCGATCATGATTCGAGGCGAGCCGTTGGCATCGGTCCCCAGCCACTGGCGCGCTTCGGCCAGCGCGGCGTCGGCGATCTCCTCTGTGGTGTCGGATGGCCAGATCTCCTCGGCGAGAAGCCGACTGTCTGCGCCTTCCCGGTGCAGCGCGAGGTAGACGATGACCTCGGTCAACAGGTCGATGCGCTCGGCGGGTCGCCGCCCGGGACCCTCGACGGTGGGCAGCCCGAGAATCCGGACCTGCGCCTCGGCGGGCGCGGTGGGATCGGCGGGCGGCGTGGTCTCGAGCGGCACACGCTGTGGCGCCGCCCCGGACGTCGCCACCGGGGGCCGTGAAACGCCGACATCCGGGACGGTGGTACCTCCGTCGGCGTAGCGCGCCCGAGCAGCCTGCGGCGGTGCATGGTGCGCGTCCGCCGGTCCCGCCAGCCGTTCGTTCGGAGGCGGGACCGGCGGCCGGGGCGGGATCGCGGTCCGGTACTCGGTGGTTGGC
>NZ_CDWTMO010000254.1:0-3962 GCF_977946435.1 Frankia sp. CgKIO3
GCCGGCCGGCCCGGCCGGAAGGAGTGAGGATCATGACACTACCCGTACGACGCGGAGAAGGCCTGGGAACGCTGGCACGATGGGATCCGTTCCAGGAGATCGAGGACGCCTGGACCCGCATGGGCAATCTGCTCGGCGACGTCATGGGCGGCGTCGAGGGCCGTCCGGCGCGGTTGCTGGGTGGCATAGTGCAGCCGGTCGACATCGAGGAGACCGATGACGCGTTCGTGATCGATCTCGATCTTCCCGGGGTACGCCGGGAGGACATCTCCGTGGACCTGCGCGACAACGAGCTGTTCGTCACCGGTGAAATCAAGGAGCGGGAACGCACGGGAGTACTGCGCCGCCGTAGCCGCCCAGTGGGCCGGTTCGAGCACCGCATCGCCGTGCCGGGTGACATTGACCCGGAATCGGTGCACGCCACCCTGGCCGACGGAGTGCTCACCATCCGGCTGGCGAAGGCCAAGCGGAGCCAGCCCAAGCACATCGAGATCAGCACCGGACCCGAAGGCCAGAGCACCGGCCCCGAGGGCCAAAGCTGACTGAGTGCCTGGTACCCGGACCCGCCAGCGCGCCCTCCGCCGGGACCCCGGCAGACCCGGCCTGTCCAGCCGGTCGGCTTGCCCCGCCAGCAGGCGCTACCGACGATTTGTAATTAAGGTATTGCATGTCGTGAGGATGGGCCTGCGATGTTCGCGGGGTCCGGTCACGTTCTGCTTCAGGGGAACCATCATGCCAAAGATCATCGCTTACGAGGAGGAAGCACGGCGCGGGCTGGAACGTGGCATGAACCAGCTGGCCGGCGCCGTGAAGGTGACGCTCGGTCCGAAGGGGCGCAACGTCGTCCTGGAGAAGAAGTGGGGCGTTCCCACCATCACCAATGACGGTGTCTCCATTGCCAGGGAGATCGAACTCGAAGATCCGTATGAGAAGATCGGCGCCGAGATGGTCAAGGAGGTCGCCAAGAAGACCGACGAAGTGGCCGGCGACGGCACCACGACGGCGACCGTCCTGGCGGAGGCACTGGTCCACGAGGGCCTGCGGAACGTGGCCGCGGGCGCGAACCCGATCGCCCTCAAACGTGTGGCATCGAGCTGGCCGTCGAGCGGGTCTGTGGGGAGCTGGCCGACCTGTCCAGGGATCTGGAAACTAAGGATCAGATCGCCTCAACGGCCTCGATCTCGGCCGGCGGGGACACCGCGATCGGCCAGATCATCGCCGGGGCGATGGACAAGGTCGGCCGGGACGGCGTCATCACCGTCGAGGAGAGCAACACCTTCGGCCTCGAGCTGGAGCTCACCGAAGGTCTGCGTTTCGACAAGGGCTACATCTCGCCGTACTTCATCACTGATCAGGAGCGGATGGAGTGCGTCCTGGAGGACCCCTACATCCTGGTCGCCAATATCAAGATTTCGCTGGTCAAGGACATGCTCCCGCTGTTGGAGAAGGTCATGCAGGCCGGCAAGCCGCTGCTGGTTATCGCCGAGGACGTCGAGGGGGAGGCCCTGGCAACCCTGGTCGTCAACAAGATCCGCGGTACGTTCCGGTCCGTGGCCGTGAAGGCGCCGGGTTTCGGCGACCGGCGCAAGGCCATGCTCGGCGATATCGCCGTCCTGGCGGGCGGTTAGGTGATCAGTGAGGAGGTTGGTCTCAGGCTGGAGAACGCTGACCTCGACCTGCTTGGCCAGGCCCGCAAGGTTATCGTCACCAAGGATGACACGACCATTATCGAGGGCGCCGGCGACCCGGGCCAGATCGCCGGTCGGGTCAGCCAGATCCGTAGCGAGATCGAGAAGTCGGACTCCGACTACGATCGCGAGAAGCTGCAGGAGCGGCTGGCCAGGCTCGCCGGCGGCGTGGCCGTCATCAAAGCCGGCGCGGCCACCGAGGTCGAGCTCAGGGAGCGTAAGCACTGCATCGAGGACGCGGTCCGCAACACGAAGGCCGCCGTTGAGGAGGGCATCGTTCCCGGCGGTGGGGTGGCTCTGCTGCTGGCCTCGGAGGCCGTTTTCGACGGGCTGGACGTGGCCGAGGACGAGCGGACCGGGGCCGAGATGGTGCGCCGCGCGTTGACCGAGCCGCTCCGGCAGATCGCGATCAATGCCGGCCTGGAAGGCGGCGTCGTGGTCGAGAAGGTCCGCAACCTGCAACCGGGGTGGGGGCTGGACGCCGCCACCGGCGAGCACGTCAACATGCGCGAGGCCGGGATCATCGACCCGACCAAGGTCACCCGCTCCGCCCTGCAGAACGCCGCATCCATCGCCGGGCTGTTCCTCACTACCGAGGCCGTCGTCGCCGAAAAGCCAGAGGAAAAGGAAACCGCGGCCGCGGCAGCCGGTGGGGGTGGCCTGGACTACTGATTGACAGCGTCGTTGTCGCGGCCGACACGCCGGCCGACACGCCCACGGTGGCGGTCGAACAGGCCCATCCCGTCCTGGAACTCGCCTACCGCGGCAACTCGCCTATTCCGCGACGTTTCCACCGCCGAACTGCCGACGGAAGGAACCGAGCAGGTGGTCGAGGCCCCAGAGGAACTGGTCCCGGGTGTCCTGGGTGCCGGTCGGGCCGAGCAGTTCGGCCACGGCCTCGGCTGCCAGCAGGTGTCCCCAGAGGTAGACGAACATCGTGTAGACGATCCTGTTCGTGTCCTCCGGTCCGATGCCGGCGTCGGTGAGCAGGTCGTGCAGGAAGCTCGCGTTGCGTACCGCGGAGGGGCTGCCGGGCATCTGCCGGCCCATGCGTGCCGCGAGCCCCGGGTAGGCGGCGGCGACGTCATGCGCGCTGGTGAAGCAGCGCCCTAGGCGGTCGGCCCAGTCGCCGGTCTCGGGGCCTGGAAGGTCGATGCGGCCGAGCGCGTCGTCGACGACGCGCTCGACGATGAGATCCTTGGTGGGGAAGCGTCGGTAGATCGCGGGGGCCGTGACGCCGAGCTCCGCGCACAGGGGCCGGACCGTGAGGTGGTCGAGCCCGTCGCGCCGAGCGATCGTGTCGGCCGTCGCGATGATCTGCTCGCGGGTGACCGCCCGGGGACGCATAGCGTCCTTTCTACCCGGCGCGAGACGGTGGTTCTACTTGGCGCGAGGCAGTGGTGCTACCTGGCGCGAGGGTTCTGCGGCGGCCCGCCGCCGCGGACCCCTGGATCGGGTGGAGGCGGTTCCGAGGGCATGCCCGGCACGGGCCTGGCGTCGCACCGGTCCGGGACGAACAGCCCTCGTCCCGTCAGCCGCGCCGGCCGAAGGTAGAGGTACGGCCCGCCGTAGGAGGCCGAGACGAAGGAAGAGGAGATCATGATGATGGTCTGGGGTGGGTACAACTGGGGTTGGGGTAGTTGGCTGCTGATGGCGTTCAGCATGGTCGTGGTCTGGGGGCTGGTCATCGGGGCGCTGATCGCCCTGCTGCGCGCCGGCCTCGACCGGCGATCGGGGACGTTGGCCGGACAGCCTGTCAACGGGTCGGCCGAGCGGATCCTGGCCGAGGGCTACGCCCACAGTGACCTCGACGAGGGCCGCGGTGACCTCGGCGAGGAGGGGTACCGTCACCCGGGCGTGCCGCGGGACCGGCACAACCCGACCGGTCTCGCCAAGGTCGGTTGAGCGCATTCTGAAGGTCAGAGCCACCGCACGTTCTGGTGCCCCGCCTGGCTACTGATCTTTAATTCGTGAGGTCGCTGGATCGTGGTGTTGTGGGTCATGATGGTTCCAAGGTCAGACCGGTTCCGGCCAGGCAGCCGTTGAGGAGGCCGGGACGGTGCTGGAACCTGGTTATGCCATGACGGATCAGCTCGTTGAGCTCGTCAACGTCGTCGCACACCCGGACCAGCGGGGTGTGCCCGCACCGGCCCCAACTGGTCACCCGCGGCGGCCGCAGGGACTGCCCGGCCCCGTCCTCGAAGAGGACCCAGCCTCCGGTGACCGCGGCGATCTTTTTACCCGCGGCCACACCTCCCACCGCCACCCCGCCAC
>NZ_CDWTMO010000255.1:0-3861 GCF_977946435.1 Frankia sp. CgKIO3
TTATGCCGACGTCGGCATAATGCCCACCTCACCGCGCAACCGGTCCGCAGCCGGTGCGGGGGCCGACCCGCCAGCATCTCCTTGCGCCGACCGACGAACCGATCCCACAACATCGCCATGTCCGCGGGAGCCGCGACCTGCGGCTGGCCACCGAACCGATGAGCCGCCGTGTCCAGCCCGTCCGCGTCGACCAACGCGCTGAACAGGAAGCGCATCAGCATCTCGCTGGTACCCGGCTCATCGAACCCGACCGGGAGACGCACCGGCGGCCCGTCGAACAACCCAGGAAGCAGCGGACGTAGCGCTGCCTCCGCTTCCGCCCGGTCCTGTACATCTCGCGGTTTGCTTCGATCTTTGATCATCGAGCGTACCTCGGACGGATTGGTCAGCCCGCCGTGATGACCATGCAAAGGCAAACCGAGCACCGGGAAGGCCCCACGCCGCTCCGAGAGAAGAACGCCCAACGTTTTATGATCTTCGCCCACGCGGACGCTCGTCGCCTCCGCCCGCAACAGACCGTCCTGCCAGGCACAGGATGCCTTGCCCACGTCATGCGCCAATCCTGCGAAGCGGCCCACCTCACCGGCACCGAACACCGCGGCGAAACGCTCAGCGAGCAGTGCGGTGCCCTCAAGATGATCGACAAGTCGGTGGCGCATGCCGGACGTGTTCATACTGTGTGCCCACATCGCTGAACCCCGCTCTCGAGTCCGCGTCGAGCCACCCCCCGTGGCCGATTAGCGACGCAACCTCGTCCGAGGATCATTCAGGCGGATGGGTCCGACAGTTTCCGGCCGGGAGTCGATGCCATCTCCCAACCATCGGCCTCCCGACCCATCCGGCTCAGGACCATAGTCCCGCCGACGAACGAAGCGATCATGTAAACATGCCGGAAGCTGCTACTCGAAGGGCACTCCAGCACGACCATGCAGAGCTCGGAACCTTGAGCCAACCTTGCGAGTACCCCACCGACTCGCTGGAGCGGGAGTCGACCCATCAGCTGGGGAGAGCGGATCTTGGCCGACGATCCCGACCACGGCTTCCTCGACATTGCAGACCCGCATCTTCACCGCCGCGTTCGTCCACGAAACGGACGACCTTCGCGGCCTGGCCGCAAGGCAGAATGGTTCTCCCTAACGCCGATTTCCGCACGGGCCCGTCCCCGGCGAGGATCACAACGGAGTGAAGGCGCGGCGCAGAACGTCGCCGCGCAGCGTTGAGCGCCCGCCCCGGGCGGACGCCCTCTCCAAGGCGGATCAGTCGCCCGAGGATGCTGTCTCGCGGAAGACCAAGGTGACGTCGACGTCGCCGAAGTGCTCGGCGAAGACGGCGCTGGCCGGCATGGACGCGAAGGCGGCGGCTACCTGTTCGACTGTCGCCTCGGGCGAGACGGACAGCCCGATGTCGACCGCCGGCGGGTGCACGATGCGGGTCACCGTGACGAACTCCGACGCGTGCTGTGGACTGGGGGGTGGCTCGGATGGTCGAACGGTGGTCATACTGCGGCCTCCTTGCGGATCCGTCGCGGATGTCCCGCCTCGATCGTCGGCACGGGGCGGAGTCGCCTCTCGGCGCAACGGGTTGTAGCGCTGCAATCAAAGTATGCGCCCTGAGGTTGTAGCGCTGCAACTAGCTAGTGTTGATCCGTGGCGGATGAGACCATGACGAGCAGTGACATCGCGTCGTTGCTTGGGATCCCCCAGACCGCCGTCAACAAGATGATCTCGAAGGCGTCCGACTTCCCGACGCCCGTTATCGCGCGACCGAACTTCCGGGCCTGGCGGCGCCCTGAGGTCGAGGCATGGTTACGGCAGCACCGCCCCGGTGCGCTCGACGGCCAGTAGAACTCCGCCAGGAAGGGCCTCGCCGCCGTAGCCGACGCCTGCGACGCTCGGCAACGCCGATATCCCAGTCGCTGAGCTCACCCAGGGTCAGGTTCCTTTCCCTCGACGCCACCCCGGAGAATTCTCTACCAGGGCACGGCGTGCCCGGAGCCCCTCGCCCTTGGTTCGATGGGCGGCCTCATGGGTCCTGGGAGCTTGCGCGTAGCGCAAGCTCCATATGTGCCGTCGGAGGTGGGTGACGCCAGGTGCCGTTCTGTCCATCGTCCGGCGGGTTGTTTTCCCCGAGGGGAGTGGGGGTTCGGGGGCGCATTCGTGTGCCGCGTCCTGCCGATTTTCGTAAACATTCAGCTTCATTGTTGATGTTGCTGTGAGTGGTTGGCGCTCGTTCCGGGTCCGACTGTTGGCTGATGTGTGGCGCATCGGATCTGGTGCGTGTGGTGACGTGGTGGGGTGCCGCCGCCGGAGGAGATGCCGATCGAGGGGCTGATCGCCCTCGTCCGCGCGCAGGCGGAGTTGATCGCCGAGTTGCGGGCGACGGTGGCGACACAGGCCAGGGAGATCGCGAAGCTGACGGCGAAGGTCGCTGACCTGGAGCGGAAGGTGTCGCGGAACTCGTCGTTGTCGCCGTCCACGGACGACGCGATCCCGGGGCGGAAGCCGCCCGGGCCGGCGGGTGGGACGCCCGGGGCTGCGGGCGGTGGCGGGGTGGGGAAGAAGAAGCGTGGTAAGCAGCCGGGCGCGGACGGGTTGACGCTGGCCTGGCGGGAGGACCCGGATCGGGTCGAGGCGCATTTTCCGGCCGGGGCGTGTGACTGCGGGGCGGCGCTGGCCGGGGCGAGGCCGGCGGGGGTCGCGCGCTCGCACCAGTCCCACGATGTCGAACCGGCCAGGTCGACCGTGACCCAGCATGATTTCCACCAGGTCGTGTGCGGCTGCGGACGCCGCCACGTCGCCGCCCGGCCCGGCGGGCTGTCCGGCGCGCCGGTGTCTTACGGGCCCGAGTTGCGTGCGCTCGCGCTGTACTTCCTGGTCCGCCAGCACCTGCCGGTCGAGCGGACCCGGGAGGCGATCGCCGAGCTGTGTGGGGTGGAGGTCTCGGCGGGCTGGCTGCACTCGCTGCTGGCCCTGGGAGCGGACGTGGTCGCCGAGTCGGTCGACGCGATCGAACAGCGGATCGCGTCCGAGAAGGTTGTCGGGTTCGACGAGACCCCGCTGAAGGTCGGCCCGAAGGGCAAGAAACGCTACGTGCTGTCCGCGTCGACGCTGCTGTTCACGCTGTTCATGCTGGGCCGCCGCGACAAGGCCAGCTTCCGGCTGTTCCTGCTCGGCCGGATGCTCGGGGTCGTCGTCCACGACCGTTACGCCCTCTACGACGCCGAGGAGTTCGTCGGTTTCCTGCACCAACTCTGTGTCAGCCATCTGCTGCGTGACATCCAGGACGCCGTCGAGACCTACCCGGAGCAGGTGTGGCCGGTCCAGCTCCAGGAGTCGCTGCGGGGCCTGGTCCACCAGGCCAACCTCGCCCGCGCGGCAGGGCTGGCCGAGGTCCCCGCCGCGCTGCGCGACCCGCTGGTCGCCGAGTACCGCGGCGCGGTCCGCGTCGGGCTCAGGGACGTCCCCGCGGCCGAGAAGGGCGCGAAGCAGCCGGTCGGCCGCTGCCTGCTCGAATGCCTGCGTGACCGGCAGGACGACGTGCTCCGCTTCGTCTTCGACCTCGACGTGTGGCCGACGAACAACCAGTCCGAGGTGCGACACGAGGTCGCACGTTACAAGTGGATGTGTCGAAAGGAGGGCCGGCTGATGCCGGTGACATAATCCCGGGCCAGTGCCCGATGGCCCGTTCCCACCTGGGCGTGCGTCGCTGGTAACGGCGGGGTGCGAAGCCCCGGGGAAAGCCCAAGGGTCCCTGATTCATCCGGGGGTTACAGGTGAGGGAAAGACCGAGCGGGTGAACGTGAGTGAACCCTCGATGATGCCTCGTTAGGGATAGTCATTAAATAAGTTGATCATTTGATCT
>NZ_CDWTMO010000256.1:0-3819 GCF_977946435.1 Frankia sp. CgKIO3
GGTTGGCGATGAGGACCGGGTGGAGGAGGGGCACGAGTCACTCCCAAGACGCGGGTAATGCTGGGACGCGGGTGATGCCGGGACGCGGGTACGTTCGCCGGCACACCGCCGGACACGGCCGGGCGGGGAGAAGTGGTGCCGCGCGCGAGACTGATGCGCCGGGTCACCGCATCGAATGAGCACGATGGTGATGTCCTGCCGGCGGTGGCCCGCCGTGGCGCAGGCACGGAGTGCGACGGCGCAGAGCGGTGGAGATCACGGTGCGAACGGGCTGAGCGTGGCGTCGCGAGGCCGACGGACCGTCGGGGCGGGGCGACAGAACTGCCAGCTGGACCAGCCGATCAACCGATTAGGGACGGCAGACGACGAGCCGCCGCCGACGGCGCCGCGGGAGGATGACGCTGGCTCAGGCCCGCCCGGTACACGCCGCGCTGACGACCCGGCCCAGGTCCGTCACTTGGTCGCGGTGCAGGAAGAGGTGGGGCATTGCCATGAACGACACTCTACGTTGGAGGTAGCCCGGCGCGTTGTGGCCCTCCGAGACTCGGCTGGTGCTCGTTATGGTGTTCCGCCTGCTGCTCCGCGGAGTCGGTGTTTGCCGGATATCGTGCATGGCAGGCAATCCTTCCGTCTGGGCAGGCGCCCGCACGTCACCCTGCTGGAGAGAGGGACCGGAAATGAGGTGCCACGCGCGGTGGTTTTCGTCGAATTCCGTCGATACCCGGACGAAGGTTCGGTCATTGCCCTAGACCAGGGCCTAGACCAGGGCCCGCGCCGATGAGCGGACCCGTCCCCGATGTCGATCGTGCGCGGCTCGAACAGCTTCTGATCCAGCTCTCCGAGCAGGTGAACGAAGTGGCGTCCGTGCAGACCCGGATGCGTGGCCTGCTCGACGCGGTCGTCGACGTGGCCCGGGAACTGAGCCTGCCGGTCACCCTGCGCCGGATCGCGCAGGCCGCCTGCCAGCTCGTGGGGGCCAAGTACGGCGCCCTCGGGGTGATCGGCGACGACGGGGAGATCTCGGAGCTCATCCATGTGGGCTTCCCCGACGAGGTGCCCACCATGATCGGCAGACTTCCTGAGGGGCGCGGCCTGATCGGGGAGAGCCTGCGCCACCCTCGGCCGTTGCGGGTGGCCGACGTCGCCCGTCATCCCGTCGCGATCGGGTTTCCCGGCGGGCACCCGCGGTTCGACACCTTCCTCAACGTCCCGATCATGGTGCGGGGCGCGGCGTTCGGAACGCTGTTCCTCGGCGCGAAGCGCGGTGGCGGCGAGTTCACCCAGGAGGACGAGGATCTGGCGTGCGCGTTGGCGGCCGCGGTCGGTTTCGCGATCGAGAACGCGCGGCTGTACGAGGAGACCAGGCGCCGGCAGGCCTGGCTCTCGGCCAGTGTGGAGATCACGACCGCGCTGCTGTCGGTCGCGGAGCCCGAGAAGGCGCTCGACCTGGTGGCCCGGCGGGCTCGTCAGGCGACCGCGGCCCGGCTCGCCGCGATCCTCGTCCCCGACGAGGCCGGCCTGGTCGTCGGGGTTGTCGACGGGGAGGGGGACGACGACCTGCGAGGCCGGGTCTTCGCCGACAACCGCCGCCTGAACGAGGCCATGCGCACCGGCCGGGCCGTGCTCGTGCCCGCCGACTCCCCGGGCGGTCCGCTGTTCGGCGCGGACCATCCCGACCTCCCGGTGAAGGTCGGCATGGTGGTGCCGCTGATGGCGGGTGGCCGGGCGCTGGGCATCCTCGTCCTCGGCTCGGGTGAGCGTTCGGCCTCCTTCGGCGGTCTGGACCTGGAGATGGCTGCGGCTTTCGCCGGGCAGGCCGCGCTCACCCTCGAACTGGCCCGGGTGCACCGCGACCGGGAGCGTCTGGCCGTCTTCGAGGAACGGGACCGCATCGCTCGGGACCTGCACGACGTCGTGATCCAGCGGTTGTTCGCCACCGGTCTGCACCTGCAGAGCCTTGCCCGGGTCGTGGACAGCCGGGCGGCCGGGCGGCTGGACGCCGCCGCCGGCGAGCTCGACCAGACCATCTCCGACATCCGTCAGACGATCTTTTCGTTGACCTCCAACGCTGCTGAGGAGACCGATCTGCGCGCCGAGATCCAAGCGGTCATCGCCCAGGCCGAACGGGCCCTGGGGATCACCCCGACGGTCCGGCTGGACGGACCGATCGACCGCGGGGTCCCCGCGGCCATCCGCCCGCACATGCTCGCGGCGCTGCGCGAGGCGTTGTCCAACATCGCCCGCCACGCGCGGGCCTCCCGGATCAACGTGTTGCTGCGGGTCACCGACGCCGACATTCTGGTCGAGGTGCGCGACGACGGCCGCGGCCCCGGCAAGGCCTCGCGCAGCAGCGGGCTGGCCAACCTGCGGCACCGTGCGCTCGACCTCGGCGGCCGGATGGAGTTCGGCCCGGGAGCGGGCGGCGTCGGCACCACCATGACCTGGCAGGTCCCGGTGATCGCGCCGTTGCCCGAGCTTCGCGTGCACTCCGGCGAGGGATGGAGCGTCCTCGGTTAGCGGGTACGGCGGGGTTGCGGGGAACCCCGGGCCTCAAGAGCCTCAGGGGCCTCAAGGATTCAGGGGTTCAGCCTGGTGGCGAACACCGCGGCCTGGGTCCGGCTCTCCAGCCCGAGCTTGGACAGCATGCTGGAGACGTAGTTCTTCACGGTCTTCTCGGCGAGGAACATCCGGCTGGCGATCTGGCGGTTGGTGAGCCCCTCCGCGATCAGTCGGAGGATGCGCCGCTCCTGGTCGGTGAGCCCGGAAAGCCGTTCGTCCTCGGCTGGTCCCTCCCGCAGCCGCACCAGGACCCGGGGCGTCACCGCGGGATCGAGCAGGGACTTGCCCGCCGCCACCTGGCGCACCGCGTCTACGAGGGCGGTTCCCCGGATCTGCTTGAGAACGTAGCCGGCCGCGCCCGCCATGATCGCTGTGAAGAGCGCCTCCTCGTCGTCGAACGAGGTCAGGATGAGGCAGGCGATCCGTGGATCGCTCGACCGGACCTGCCGGCAGACCTCGATACCGCTGCCGTCCTCCAGGCGTGCGTCCAGCACCGCGACGTGGGGCTGGAGGGCCAGGATCCGGGCTACCGCCTCATCGGCCCGCCCGGCCTCCCCGACCACCTCTACATCGGGTTCGTCGGCGAGGAGATCCCGCAGCCCGCGACGCACTACCTCGTGGTCGTCGAGAAGGAACACCCGGATGGTTCCGGTGATCGACGCAGGCCCCGGTACGTCACCGACTCCGGAACCGTCCGCCAGTTCGTCTGACACCGTTGACTCCGCCCGACCCTGACGCCGTAGAAGACCGTCGCTGTTGTCACCTGCAGCAAGAAGAATATAACGCTCGCTGTTGGAGGCGGTGACCTCGACCGCACGGAAGCGGTGTCGTGCGTCTCGCGCACGGAAGCGGTGTCGTGCGTCTCGGCGGATGCCGTTCGGTGAACCCGTGAACGCTGGTTCCGGCGTCATCCGAAAAGGTTAGGTCCGGGTGGCGCCCCGCCGAAGTCCGGGGAGGTGTAGTCGAGTGGCTTCATGATGTGATTGCGCCAGGTCGCAATTGGCGTGCCGGCGGCGGATGTAGAGCCTGTCCGCGGGCCTGGAGGTTTCGCCTGCTCCCCGGCGCAGCGCTGAGGCCCGTCGGCCGGGACAGGGGAACCTCGATCGAGGCCGTCCGGTGTTTGTATCGTATGTCCGCCATGTGGCAAAAAGCACCCCGCTGCGTAGCGCCTCCGATCCGTCCGTCAAGATGCAGTTCTCGCCCTCAGACACCGGCGTCATTTTCCGGGGTCGGCCGATCATGGGCGTCTTCGGCATAGGA
>NZ_CDWTMO010000257.1:0-797 GCF_977946435.1 Frankia sp. CgKIO3
GTGTTGCGGGCGATCTCGGCGGCGAGGTCGAGGAGGATGTGGGTGTAGGCGTCGGCGGTGATCATGATCGTGGAGTGGCCGAGGAGTTCTTGGACTGCTTTGAGGTCGGCGCCGGCGGCGAGGGCGAGGGTGGCGGCGCCGTGGCGGAGGCCGTGGATGGTGATGGGGGTAGGTCGGCTTCCTGGATGAGGGTGTGGAAGCGGTTGGTGAGGTGTTCGGGGTGGATGGGAGTGCCGTCGGGGTGGGTGAACGCGAGGCCGTTGTTCGGCCAGATGGTTCCGGCGGCGAGCCGGTTGGCGTGTGCGGCAGGTTTTCAGGACGGCGAGGGTGTCGGGGTCGAGGGAGATGACACGGTCCCCGGCGTCGGATTTCGGCTTGGCGAGTTGGGTGGCGTAGCTGATCTGGACGAACTGCCAGCGAATGGTGAGGGTTGCGTTGGTGACGTCGATGTCGTCGAGGTGGACGGCGACGGATTCACCGCGTCGGAGCCCTCGGTAGGCGATGAGGTGGAAGACAGGGTAGAGCGGGTCGCTATGGGCGTGGTCGAGGAACCGCCCGGTCTGCGCTGGGATCCAGACCATGAGTGGAGCGTTCCCGATTTAGTAGACAGTTCCATTATGCGGCTTGTTGGTGCTCCCTTTCAAACTTGGCCTCGTACTCGACGGGCGTCATGTAATTGATCGTGGAATGTATCCTTCTGCGGTTGTAGTACGTCTCGACGTAGTCGAAGATGCCGGCGCGGAGCTGTTTCAGGACGGCGAAGGCGTGGAGGTGGACGAACTCCTTCTTCAGGGTCA
>NZ_CDWTMO010000257.1:1125-4079 GCF_977946435.1 Frankia sp. CgKIO3
CGGCCTGGACGGTCGTGATGTGCCTGCGGGGCCGCGGGTGCACGCTGACCAGGCCCAGCTGGGCCATGAGCCGCTGGACTCGCTTGTAGGCGACCCGGACGCCCTGGCGGCGGAGGTCGGCGAAGATCCGCCGCACGCCGTACCGGCCGTGGTGCGCGTCGAAAATCGCCCGGATCTTCGTGGACAAGGTGATGTCGTCCCGCTCGCGTTTCGACGGTCCGCGGTTCTTCCAGGCGTAGTAGCCGGCGCGGGAGACGCCGAGTTTCCGGCACAGGTAGTCGACGGGGAACGTGTTCACACCGTCGGCGGGAGCAGGCTTCTTCGGGGCGTGGGCCGAGATGAACTCGAACCTCACTTCTGGTCGCTCGCGAAGAAGCTCGCGACTTTTTTTAAGAAAGAGCTGTCCATCTGCAGCTGTGCGTTCTTCTTCCGGAGCTCCTCGAGCTCGGCGCGCTCGGACACCGATAGCGGTCGCTCCCTGCCCTCGTCGGAATCCTTTGCTTTCTTCACCCAGTACCCCAAGCTCGTCTCGTTGATCCCAAGGCTCTTCGCCACCTCGGCGATCGTACGGTCCAAACCAAGGACGAGAGCGACCGCCTCGTCCTTGTACTCCTGGGTGAACTTCCTCCGCGTCGATCCCATCCCTGGATCTTCCTGGTAGTCAGTGGACTTTACGTCGACTGTCTACGAGATTGGGATCGCTTCATAGATCGCGCCGCTTCGCTTGCGGACATGCGTCAGTCCGTCCCCGGGCTTCACGAGTCCGGCGTTCACAAGCTTTGCGAGATTGCCAGGCGGACGGGCCGCGCCCGGCTCTTCGGCCACCGCTGGAGCGGAGAGCCCCAAGACGCGACGGAGGACATAATTCGGGGTGTCGACGAAGGGCGCAGCCTGATCCTGCAGGCACTTGAAGACCTCGTCGTCGATCTCGATCCGCGGGACCATGCCTGATTCCACCCTTTAAGCACGGTACCACTTGAAGCCTGTGAGATCTGGAGTGAAAAAGTCAAGGGGCGACTGCTCAGATCGACCTTGCCGGCGGCGAGGGTTCATCCTGGATGCTCACCAGGTCTGGTGAGCAAGCCGGTCGCCCGGCCGCGCGGCAGGGTCACGCGACCCTGGTCACATCGAAGGGCGCGAGCTGGCTTCAGCGGTTGGCCGCGCGAACGACGTTCGGCGCATATTGTAGGTACGTACCTACCAGAGGGGTGATTGTGGTGACCATGGTCTCATCGCGAGAGTTCAACCGTGACGTGAGCGCGGTCAAGCGGGCTGCCGCCAGCGGTCCGGTGATCATTACGGATCACGGTCGGCCGTCACACGTCCTGCTGTCGTTCGCCGACTACCAGCGGCTCACCGGAACCGCGGGCAGCCTGGGAGACGCGTTCGTTCTGGAGGAGGAGATCGACTTCGAGCCCCTACAGCCGTGGGACTCGCTGCGCGAGGTCGACCTGTGAGCTTCCTACTCGACACCAATGTCATCTCCGAGCTCCGTAAGCCCGCGAAACGCCGCGAGGACCGCTTCAACGGCTGGGCCGCGGCCCTGTCACCATCGGATACCTTCCTCTCCGTCATCACCCTGCTAGAGCTGCGGGCTGGCATTGAGAACAAGCGACGGCACGATGCCCGACAGGCGGCCGTCCTGGACTCATGGCTCGATCAGAACGTGCTCCCGGCATACGCAGGCCGGCTGCTCGACGTCGATCAGGTCGTCGCCGGCTCGGCGGCGCGACTTCACGTGCCCGACCGGCGCCCAGCCCACGACGCGCTCATCGCCGCCACGGCCCAGGTGCACAGCCTCACGCTCGTCACCCGCAACGAGGCCGACTTCGCCGCCATGGGCGTCCCACTCGTCAACCCTTGGACCTCCCAGCTGTAAGCAGATCCCGAAGCTGGGCGGCACAGAACCTCTGGCGGTAGGACCGGGCACACTCATGTCTTCGGCAGCGTGATCGGTCGCAACGGCACCACCTGAGGACCCTCTAACGGACCACGACCGAGGTGTCCTCCATAACGGCCCGAATCCGCGACATGAGACTTCGCACTTCTGGGATCATCGTGGTACCTGGATCTGATAGGACGTGGTTCCCCTGACCTGGAGGCGCAGAAGTGTCCGAAACCGCCAGATGTCCGGAAAAGTTGTTCTATCCCATAGATGATGTTCCGGTAGGCGCGGTCACCGCGCATCACCCCCGGTCAGGGCACGTGTCGTGACCGGACGGACAGTGATTTTAGGGCCAGCGACCAAGATCAAACGGTTTGGATGCCGGTACACAAGGTCCACCACGCTCCGTAGTCAGTCTCTAGCCTAGCCAAATAGGTTATATCCATCAGTTGGGTTAGTCTGCAGCGCTCCGTAGGTGCAGGTCAGGTGCAGGTCAGCGGGCTTGGGAAGCCGGTTCGTACAATGCCGGGCTTCCCGATCTCACCGGCTCCAACGGTGACTGCCGGTTCCGAGCTCGGGTCGCCTGGCGTCGGTGCTTGTCGCCCGAGTGTCTGTCTGCCGGGCGCCGAACAGGCGGGCGAAGTTTGGCAGTCTCGCGAGTTCATACCGGATCTTGTCTCAAAGATCTTGACGGGTTTCCGCTGGCCTTGCCGGATTTCGTGGTCGTGCGACCGCGGAACCTGACACACTAGGTCGGCGGCGGGGTCTCCCGGGGCTGGGGAAGTGACTTCAACAATCCCGACCCTGCCGGGTGGTCCCGTTGCTTGTGCGTGCACCCCATTTCCCGTCACGGTCCGTCATCCTGACCGGGCGCAGCCCACCACCAGCCTTGACTATCACCCCTGCGCTCTGACCTGCGATTATGATTTCTCCCCAGCCCTGAGCTCCTCCTCGGAGCAGCCTTCAACCCCCTTGACTCCAAGAGCACTCGACGCCGCGCCTCAGAAAAGCGACAACGATCCATGATCACCATCCTTACCAGGAGACAGGTCGAGACGCGATGAATGGT
>NZ_CDWTMO010000258.1:0-3744 GCF_977946435.1 Frankia sp. CgKIO3
CGGGGTCGCCCCGACGTGATCCGAACAAGAGATCAAGCAGCTGGCTCATCGCACGCACGTGCGGAAGACAAGCCTAGACGAGGACGCGGCGGCGATACGCGTCCAGACGGGGTTCTGGACGCGCGACCACTGAGGTGCGTACGTTCGCCACGACCGGCGGGTCGCTGGGGCTGCTCACCGACTGGCTCACCTTCGCCGGCTACGGGAGCGGATCGTTCCAGGTCCAACCCAGCAGCAACTATGAACACCCACTGCCATCCGATGGAGCGGAGAACAACCGATATGGCCAAGGCCGGGGAAACCGCACGACGAAGGCCCGAGGTGCCTGACTCAACCGGAGGGCGGGACGAGGACCCCGCGATGCTCTCGTCGGTGGCGGCCACGCCCCGGGACACAACCATCCCGGCTATTCCGCAACAACGGCAACCAGAGCCGCCGGCAGCCGGGCCGCCGGAGTGGAAGGTCCGGCTGACCGCCAGAATCTTCATCATCGATGCCACGGCAATCACGGTCGCGCTTACCTGTTCCTATGTCCTCCGGTTCGGCATGAATTCGAACCCAACCGTCCACGGGGCGTCATATCTCTCCGTCGCGATAGGTATCGGACTGGGCTGGCTCGCCATGCTCGGCGCCGCCGATACCTATCAGACGAAATATCTGGGCATCGGAACCGAGGAATACCGGCGGATCAGCGTCGCGACGTTCCGACTGTGGGGCACGACGGCGATCCTCTCCTACGTCCTGCGCGCAGAAGTCGCTCGCGGGTTCTGTCTGGTGGTCCTGCCGCTGGGGCTGCTGCTGCTGATTACCGGTCGGATGCTCGCCCGCCGGCGGCTGGTGGCGGCTCGGCGGGCCGGCCGTGCCCGCCACCGGGTTGTCGTCGTCGGTGACCGTAGCACGGTGGCCGAACTCGTCAGCGAGTTCCGATATGAACCCGCGGCCGGATTCGAGATCGTCGGCGCATGCCTACCCCGGCAGGACGACTACTCGGCCGATTATTTTCCCTTTCCCGTCCTCGGTGCCCTGCCGGCGCTGCGGTCCGCCGTCGCCCGCGCCATAGCCGACACGGTGGTGGTCGCCTCATCCGCGGCGGTCAACATCGAAGCCGCCAAGCGGATCGCCTGGGACCTCGAGGGGACCGGTGTCGATCTCGTCATCGCGTCGAGTATGGCCGGAATCGCCGGACCGCGGGTGTCCCTGCGGCCGATCGCAGGTCTCCCCCTGCTACACGTGGAAAGCCCGGTCTATACCGGTTGGCGAAAGGTCGCCAAAGACATCTTCGACCGAATCCTTGCCGCCATGGCCCTCGTTACCCTGTCTCCGCTGCTGCTTCTCGTCGCGTTGACCATCCGGGTCGACAGCACCGGACCGGCGTGGTTTCGCCAGACCCGGGTGGGTAAGGACGGCCGCGAGTTCCAGATCCTCAAGTTCCGGACGATGTACGTGGACGCCGAACGGCGCCGGGCAGCCCTGGAGGAGCGCAACGAGGCTGACGGGCCACTTTTCAAGATTCGCGACGACCCCCGCGTCACTCGGGTCGGACGGACGCTACGGCACCTGTCGATCGACGAGCTGCCGCAACTCGTCAACGTCCTCCGCGGCGAGATGTCGCTGGTGGGGCCGCGGCCGCCGCTGCCGGCAGAGGTCGCTCAATATCACGACTCCGTCCACCGTCGATTCAAGGTCAAGCCCGGCCTGACCGGACTGTGGCAGGTAAATGGGCGTTCAGAACTGCCCTGGCGGGACGGGGTGCGGCTCGACCTCTACTATGTCGAGAACTGGTCGATCATGCTCGACCTCGCCATCATCGCCCGGACTGTTCGCGCCGTTCTGCGGCGGTCCGGCGCATTCTAGGCTGGCGGAAGGGGCGGATAGCCGGCCCGCCAGTCGGCCCGCCGAGTCCAGACGACGCGCCAGCCGCCGCTCCCGGCGCCGGCCGGCCGGCCGGTTACCGTGGCGAGGGCCGCCCGCAGCGCCACCCCGAGGAGCAGCATCGCCAGACACACCGTCCGGCGCCACCCGGTCCAATGGGTCCGCGCCAGTGTCACCTTGCCCGTCATCACCAGCACGTGCTTGTCCGCCCATCCGGCGGAGGACGCACCGCCATGGTGAACCACGACCGCGCCGGGTGTGATCACTGGATCCAGGCCGGCTCGGCGGGCCCGGATCGACAGGTCGACGTCCTCGCCGTACATGAAGAAACGGGGGTCGAAGCCACCGAGCTGCTCGAACAGCGCGCGTGGGATGAGCAACAGGCAGCCCGTCACCACCCCCACGGCCCGAACCGTGTCGCGAGGCCACGGTCCCATTGATTCGGGATCGAACAGGGCCGAACGCCGGAAGGCGGTGGACAGTCCGAGGCCGAAGCACACATGGCTCCAGACGGTCGGGACAGCCCAGCACGACCTGGGGTCGATGGTCCGGTCCGGACCGAGGGTGCGACCGCCGTAGATGCCGTGCCTCGGGTTGGCCCGCGCGAAGTCCAGCAGGTTCGCGACCGCGCCGGGGAGCACCACCGTGTCGGGGTTGAGGAGGAGCAGGTACTCCCCCTTCGCGTGGGAGGCCGCGAGGTTGACCGCCCGGCCGAAGCCGAGGTTCGTCCTCTGCTCGATCAGGTTCACCGCGGGAAACCGACCACGGATGATCGAGACAGAGTCGTCCGTGGAGGCGTTGTCCAGGACGATCATCTCGGTCGCTAGACCGTCGGACGCGGCTACACAGGACTCCAGGCATGCCGCCGTCATGGCGCCGGTGTTGTAGGAGACGATCAGGATCGAGACGTCGACGCCCATTTCCTTCTCCAGACCCAGGTAATCTGTGACCCAGGTAATCTGTGTCGGCAGTGGTGGTCCGGCCGTCGGCCGTAACGCTGATCGTGCCAACTGGCCCCGGCCGCCAGTTCCTGTGGCCCCGGCCGCCAGTTCCTGCCTCACCCTAGACGACGGGTTGTCGTTCGGTTGGTTATCCGACCGCGGGCCGGTGGCGTTTCTGGCGCATTCCGGGTCCTCGCAACGCGGGCCAGCATTCCCACCCGGTCCCCGGTCGGCTCCTCGGGGTCAGCAGCTCCGCTGCCAGATCAGTGCCTTTGCGAGGGCGCCCCATTCGTAGGCGATCGCATAAGGCCATTCCCGGAGGCGACGCGGGCCGACCACAGTGACCCGCAGATCACCGTGGAAGCAGCGGCTGATGCGGACACGGGCGCGGGTGTCCTGCGCGCGGCCGGTGACGAAGAGGATCCTGGTCCAGCCATGTCGGGCGGCGAGCTCAGCGGTTGCCCGCGCCTCGCCCCGAGTGGTCACCGGGTGCGGAGAAAAGCAGATCACCTTCACCTTCGGTGCCTCGTGGGCGGAGCACCACCGCATCCCGGGGGTAGACATCACGAGGACGGGAGCGTAACCGGTACGGGCCAGTTCGATCGCCTTGCCGGTTCTGTCCCCCGGACCCGCCAACATGACGATGGCGTCCGCCTGAACGGGCACGTCGGCGGCCGGGAATACGAACAACCGAAGGGTAAGCGCGGTGAAACCTGCCAGGACCACCGCGAACAGCATCACGATGAGCCGGCGTCGCCCCGCTCGTCCCCACCGGTGGCGCGCAGCCCGGCCCGCCTCCGGCGGGGGGGCCGGATGACCGCCGCTCACCGGCCGGCGGTGACGACGCAGCGGAAACCACACCGTCATTCAAACATGCCGGTACCTGACCACGACCGAGGAAATCGTCGGTGCCTGAGGACCCCGGCCAGCC
>NZ_CDWTMO010000259.1:0-3722 GCF_977946435.1 Frankia sp. CgKIO3
GAGTAGCCACCGCCGCCCGGACCGGGACCCGCTCCGGGCCGCCCGCCGCCGTGACCAGATCCGCCCGCGGTAGCGACGGTGACCCGCCAGGTCCCGCCGAGTCTCTCCGCCAGCACGGCACAGAACAGCTCGGCGTTGTTCCCCTGCCCGAACATCCGGCCCATCGTCGGGGTGGCGAAGGCCAGCACGACCTCGTCGCCTCGAACGTCGGCAACGGTCGCGTGATCCTTCAAGATCGCATGCGTCTTCCGGCTGCGGCGGCCGGCGAGCACGAGAACCTCGTCCCACAGCATCCGCAGGCCGGCGGCGTCGATCCGCCCGGTCCCCGGAGTGCCTGCCATGCCCGGAACACCTGCCGGGCCCGAGGGACGATCACCCGACGTGAACGCGGGACCCGGCGAACCAGGCTGGGGGCCCTTCGCCGGTCGAGACACCGGTCCGCTCCGAGCGGGTGCCCGGACTGCCAGCGGCATGGGCTCCGGGTCCGCGGCGGGCGGGTGGACCGGCGCGGGAGCCCGGCCGGCCGGCAGCGGGGACGGGGGGCCCGGCTCCGGTTCTTCCCCGCCGAGCACGGCCCGCCGTTCCAGCCGCTCCAACCGGGTGAGCAGCGCGGCCGGGTCGGTCGACGCCGTGGGCAGCAACGCACGGGCCAGGATCAGTTCCAGCATCAGCCGTGGGCTCGCCGTCCCCCGCATCTCGACCAGGCCGTTGTGCAGGACGTCCGCCGTCCGGGACAGCTCGGCGGGGCCCATCCGGGTGGTCTGCGCCCGCATCCGGTCGATCTGGTCGGGGGAGAAGGATTCCAGCAGGCCGCGGGCGTCCGCGTCCGGAACGGCCGCCATCACGATCAGGTCGCGGAACCGGTCGAGGAGATCGGTCGCGAACCGGCGCGGGTCGTGACCGGCGGAGACGACCTTGTCGACCACGGTGAACAGGGCCGCGCCGTCGCGGTCGGCCAGCGCGTCGACGGTCTTGTCCAGCAGGACGCCGTCGGTCATGCCGAGCAGCGCCACCGCCCGGTCGTAGCGCAGGCCGTCGTCGTCCGCGCCGGCCAGCAGTTGGTCGAGAACGGACAGCGAGTCGCGGACCGATCCGGCGCCCGCCCGCACGATCAGCGGCAACACGGCCGGATCGACGGCGACCCCCTCCCGGGCGCAGACCGACGCCAGATGTTCGCGCAGCACGCCCGGCGGAACCAGCCGGAAGGCATAGTGGTGCGTCCGGGACCGGATGGTCGGGATGACCTTGTCCGGTTCGGTGGTGGCGAAGACGAACTTGAGGTACGGCGGGGGCTCCTCGACGACCTTCAGCAGCGCGTTGAACGCCGCCGCGGTCACCATGTGCGCCTCGTCCACCACGAAGACCTTGAACCGGGCCGACGCGGGGGCGAAGAACGCCCGCTCGCGCAGATCGCGGGCGTCGTCGACGAGACCGTGCGACGCGGCGTCGATCTCCGTGACGTCCATTGAGGCGCCCGTCCGGATGCCCACGCACTCGTCGCACACCCCGCAGGGTTCAGGGGTCGGGCCCTGGATGCAGTTCAGCGAGGCGGCGAGGATCCGGGCGGAGGAGGTCTTGCCGCAACCCCGGGGGCCGCTGAAGAGATAGGCGTGGTGCAGGCGGCCGGTGCGCAGGGCCTTGCGCAGTGCGTCGGTCACGTGCTCCTGGCCGACGACCTGGGCGAACGTCGCGGGACGGTACCGGTTGTACAACGCTGTGCTCACTGGCCTGCTCCGCGTGCTCGACGAGACGATCGGCGAAACGAGAGGACCCCCCGCACACCCGCCAGAGCCCGCTTACCCTTGCTGCCTTCCGGCCCTGGGGGGGTTCACGAGGGTAACGCCGCACGAGGGGTCTGCTGTGCAGTCTAGCCCGCGCTGGACAATCATGAATCCCGAGGTCTGCCGGGCGGCGCGGCGGCAGGCCCGGTGCCTGGCCCCGCAACGATCAGATAGTCTCATCCACGGAGGATTCGCCTAGTGGCCTAGGGCGCACGCTTGGAAAGCGTGTTGGGGGCAACCCCTCGCGAGTTCGAATCTCGCATCCTCCGCAACGATCTTGCCGGCCTTGATCTTCGGGCCAGCCTTCTGGCCAGGCACAATGCCATCCTTCTCCACCATCTCGCCACCCACGGTAGCCATGGAGCCTACCTGAGTCCCCGCGCCGCGCGAGGGATCGTCGTGGACACCGTCTCGGCCGTACGCTGGCCCGCGGAGCGCGGCGGGTGGGCGTACAGGGCACCCGTGATCGACGGTGAGGAGTACCCGAGCCGCTTCGACACGAGAGCGATGTCGATGATCTCGTCGAGCTGGCTCGAGGCCGACGAGTGACGAAGGCCGGGCGGCGAGAAATTGCCAAGACCTGTGGATCATGATCGGCGGGTGGCCCGGCGAGAGTCTCGGTGATCTTGTTGGCCGCAACATGAAGAGGCCGCGGCGTCGATGATGGATCACGGCGAGCATGATCGTGGCAGGTCTCCTCAGCTAACCAGAGCACGATCGAACTACGTCAGTCCGGTCAGGATGCCATGACCCGTTCACCGGGCGTCGGCCCGTCCCCCTACTTGTAGCCGCGGACGAAGAGTCTCACGGCGGACCGTAGCGCAGCGTCGAGTTCCGGGCTGTCGAGCGCAGGTGGATTGTGGACGGCGAACATGCCGAGCTCGGTCATCTCCCAGACGGTTCCGTTGACAAGGGCAATGAACTGGCCTGCCGCGCGGGCAGGGTCATCGATGCGCAGCGCGCCGCCGTGAGCGATCCTGGCCAGCTGGCCGATTAGCTCTGACCAGACGGGAGTCGCGACGCGTCGGCGCCAGAGCTGCAGCAGCTGGGGTTGGCGGGGCCCTTCGGCCTGCAGGAGCAGGCGCAGAGAGGCTGTGCGCGGATCGAGGAAGGTCGCCATGATGCGCCTTGCAAGATCGTTAAGGTAGGCCTCGGGGTCCGGTAGGGGGCTTGGGAAGAAGGCCGTCGCCTGACGTAGCGCGTCGAGGGTCGCCGTGAGGTGCGTATCGATGACGGCGAGGAACGGCGTCTCCTTATCTCCGAAGTGGTTGTAGACGGTCTGCCGTGACACCGGGGTCGCCGTGGCGATGTCCTCAAGCGTCGTGGCCGCATAGCCCTGGCGGACGAACAGATCTAGTGCCGCCAACATGATCGCCTCTCGCTTGGCGGGCTGGCCGCGTGCGGGCGCTCGGGGAGGCCAGGTGGCGTCGGCGGACACCCCCGTAGATCCACCGGACGGACGAGCCGTCGCCGTCACCGTCGCAACCAGCTCCGGCGAGCAGCACCGGGTGCCCGCCGACCACATCATCTCCTCGATGCCGATGTCGGCCCTGCTCACCAGCATGGACCCACCCCCACCGGTACACGTCCTCGGCGCAGCGAAGGACCTTCGGTATCGCGACTACCTGACGGTCGCCCTCATCGTGCCGAAGGAATTCAGCTTCCCGGACAACTGGATCTATATCCACGACCCCGGTGTCAGGGTCGGCCGCATCCAGAATTACGGATCCTGGTCTCCCTATATGGTCAAAGAGGGCCGCACCTGCCTTGGCCTGGAGTTCTTCGTCTTTGAGGGCGATGACATGTGGACGAAGCCGGACAATCAGCTGATCGCTCTGGGAACCGCGGAGCTCGAAACCCTCGGACTGATCCGCCGAGGCGCCGTCGAGGCCGGCTACGTCGTGCGGATACCCAAGGCATACCCGACCTACGACCAGTAGT
>NZ_CDWTMO010000260.1:0-3633 GCF_977946435.1 Frankia sp. CgKIO3
TGCGGAAAACAAGCCCAGACGAGAACCGTAACCCCATTTCCCGGTAATCTTCGCTGCGTGACTCGACGTCGACCGCGCCAGACCCGATGGCTGCCGTTCGCCGGCACCTCCCGCCCGTGGCCGGGGGCGCACCCCGCGCCGGGGTTGCGATCCAGGATCGCGCCGCGCCGGGTTCTCACCGTTGCTGGCCTTGCGCTGTTCGCGGTGCCGGTGTTCGCGGTGAGCGCCTCGGCCGGGGAGATCGGAACCCTCTACAACCCCGATCCGCTCACGGCCGTGCAGTCATGGGCGATCTACGGCGGCACCATCGTCGGTGGGTTCGTCATCGCGATCCTGCTGGCCGCGTGGTCGAGCCGCAAGAGCGGGCCGGTGCGCTACCGCCCGGGGCAGCCCTGGGAGCACGACGAGATCTGGATCGGCTCCAAGCCGGAGGAGATCGAGGGCGAGCAGGCGAAGACCGCCCTTCCCGGCGCGGGTGGTGCCAGTGGCAACTGGTGAGCCGTTCACCCACGAGCAGCTCGACCGGCTGAACCGGGCCCGGGAGCTCGCCGAGACGCATACCGGTATCCACGTCAGCATCCGGATCGGCGCGGTGCGCGGCGACGCCCGGCTCGCCGCCGAGCGGATCCTCGCGAACCTCGTCGACGACGCGGGGCGGGATGCCGCCGTGCTGATCCTCGTCTTGCCCGGGCAGCGGTTCGTGCGGATCGCCACGACCCCGGCCGCCAAGAAGCGGATCGGCGACTCGGCCGCCGGGCTCGCCGCGTTGACGATGGCCTCCAGCTTCGCGCTGGGCGACCTGGTCGGCGGCCTGATCGCCGGTATCCGCCAGCTCGCGGACGCGGCAGGTGGCGCGGGCGGCGCAGCCGCCGGGACCCTCCCCCCGACGCAGCCTTCGTTGGCGGTCAGCCCGACGCCCTGACCCCGCTGGCCCCGACCGGCGTGATGCGGGTACGGTACGCTACGCCGCCTCGATGTCCTTCTTGCGCGCGGCCAGCGCCCGGACGAGCCCGTCGCGGCCTTCCAGCAGGGCCCGCCGCAGGGGCGGAACCGGGTTGTGCTCGGCCAGGTAGGCGTCGACCTTCGCCACCGTCTCCGGTTCGATCACCGATGCCGGGAACAGCATCTGGGTGATGGTAGAAGCCATGTCGAAGCTGCGGGTCTCCCAGATCCCAGCGATCTCGTCGAAGAAACGGTCCACGTAGGGCCGGGTCAGCTCGAGCTGGTCGGAGATCCAGAAACCGCCCATCGTCGCGGCGGCCAAGTGGTTCGACAGGGTGTCCGAGTCCATGACCGCCGACCAGGCGGCCGCCTTCGCCGCCGCGGTCGGCCGTGCCGCCCGCGCGGTCGCCGCTCGCTTCTCGCCGGTGGCGGTGCGGTCGCGGGCGAGCTCCGCGTCGATCTCGGCGTCGGCGTACACGCCCCGCGCAACGAGCTGGGTCAGCAGGGTCCAGCGCAGCTCGGTGTCGAGCACGAGCCCCTCGATGACGTCGGTGCCCTCGAACAGCGCCCGGATCCGCGCCACCTGGTCGGCCTCCTCGGCCTGGGCGAAGGAGGTGGTGTAGACGAGCTGCAGGTCGCTGCCGGGGGCCGCGGCGCGCGCCAGCTCCTCGGCGCGTTCCGTCAGCGCGCGCAGCGCGGGCTTTCGGTTTGCCGGGTCACCGTAAGTGTCGATCGTCAGGTCCGCCTTGGCCAGCAGCGACTGCACCACGCCGATGTCGTCCTCGGCGGTCACCCCGGACAGCACGAGCCGGACGTAGTCGCGGGCGGCGAGTTCGGCGTCGCGGGTCATGTCCCAGGCCGCCGCCCAGCACAGCGTCCGGGGCAGTGACTGGGAGATGGCGCCGATCGACTCGACGAGCGTGGCCAGCGACCGCTCGTCGAGGCGCACCTTCGCGTACGTGAGGTCGTCGTCGTTGAGCAGGATCAGATCCGGCTGGCGGGCACCGACAAGCTTGGTGACCTCGGTGAGCTTGCCCGTCACGTCGAGCTCGACCCGTTCCCGCCGGACCAGCGCGCCGGTGGCGTCTCGATCGTAAAGGCCGATCGCGAGCCGGTGCGGGCGCAGCGTGCGCGAGGCGGTCGGCGGCGCCGACGCCGGCTCCTGCACCACGTCGAACGAGGTGAACAGGCCCGAGGAGTCGGTGAAGAAGCGCGGCCGCAGGGTGTTCGCGCCGGTGGTCTCCAGCCAGTCCGCGGACCAGGCGGTCAGGTTCCGCCCGCTGGCGTTCTCCAACTCGTCGAGCAGGTCGCGCAGCGACGTGTTCGCGTACTCGTAGCGGCGGAAGTACGTCCGCAGCCCGGCGAGGAACTCCTCCTGGCCGACCCAGGCCACGAGCTGCTTGAGCACCGAGGCGCCCTTGGCGTAGGTGATGCCGTCGAAGTTCGTCCGCACCGCGTCCATGTCCGGGGCGTCGGCGACGATCGGGTGCGTGGAGGAGAGCTGGTCCTGGCGGTAGGCCCAGCCCTTCTCCGCGTTGGCGAAGGTCGTCCAGCCGTTGGTGAAGCGGGTCGCGTTCACCTGGGCGAGGACCGACATGTAGGTGGCGAACGACTCGTTCAGCCACAGGTCGTCCCACCAGCGCATGGTGACGAGGTCACCGAACCACATGTGCGCCATCTCGTGCAGGATCGTCTCGGCGCGCCGCTCGCGGCGGGCTTCGGTCACCTTCGCCCGGAAGACGTACTCCTCCAGGAAGGTCACGCAGCCGGCGTTCTCCATCGCCCCGGCGTTGAACTCGGGCACGAACAACTGGTCGTACTTGCCGAACGGGTACCGGTAGTCGAACACCCGGTGGTAGAAGCCGAACCCAGCCTTGGTGATCTCGAAGAGCTCGGCGGGGTCGAGGAACTCGGCCAGCGATCGGCGGCAGTAGAAGCCCAGGTCTATGCCGTCGTGGTGGTCGCGGACCTCGTGGTACGGGCCGGCGACGAGCGCGGTGATGTACGTCGACATCACCGGGGTGGTCAGGAAGCGGATGGTGCGCACCCCGATCGCGGCCTCCGCCACCGCGGCGACTGCGCTGTTGGAGATCGCCTTCCATTCCGCCGGGACGGTGACCGTGAGGGTGAACGTCGCCTTGAGGTCGGGCTGGTCGAAGCAGGCGTACATCCGGTGCGCGTCGTACGTCTCGAACTGGGTGTAGAGGTAGACGGCCTCGTCCACCGGGTCGACGAAGCGGTGCAGGCCCTCACCGGTGCGGGAGTAGATGCCGTCCGCCACCACCGTGAGCCGGTTCGACTCCGCGAGGTTGTCGAGCCGGATCCGCTCGCCGTCGAACACCGTGGCGGGGTCGAGCGGCGCCCCGTTGAGAACAACCTCGTCGACCTTCGCGGCGGCGAGCTCGATGAACGTCGACGCCCCGGGCTCGACGCAGGTGAAGATGACCGCGGTCGACGTGCGGAAGGTCTCGTGGCCGGTCGTCAGGTCGAGTTCGACGTCATAGGAGGCGACGTTGAGCAGGCGGGCGCGCTCGCGCGCCTCGTCGCGGGTGAGGTTGTTGGGCACCCTGTTCCTTTCGGACGGCACGGACTTGCAGGACTGCGACACGGTCATCACCGTGTTCCCAGTCTCCCACGCCGATGAGGAGAACGGTCGCCGCCGGGGGGCGTGATGGCGGGGGGACATGGTGG
>NZ_CDWTMO010000261.1:0-3601 GCF_977946435.1 Frankia sp. CgKIO3
CGGCATTGCCATTGGCCCTGTTCCAACGCCCGGATCAGACCACCGCGCTCCTCGTCGGAGTACTGCGGCCAGGCTGGCAACTCCGGCGCATGCCGTGCTCTACCGATCACGATCCCCACCCTATTTCTTACCTGTGGCCATACCGTTGTTCTCCGCGCCGGGATCAAGGTTCCGTCGACGGTTCCATTATCGCGACCAGCGAAGGAATCCACACAAGAGGATGCATGACGGACGGTACCTTCAGTACCCCCGGGTTCCCCATCGACCTCCGGGCATGACACATCAGCATCAACGGACGGGCTACAAATGAACTCTAGAAGAACATCTCAGCCAATCCACCCAGCTCACAAGTGTCCAGCAGGTGGCTTTAGCTATAAATGTGGGGTTCCGGATAAGAGACGCCGGCCGTCGAGCCGGCCAGCCTGTCTGCGAGGTGCCGTGCCCACGCTACTTCTCCTGAATGGCCCCAATCTGGGCATACTCGGCCGGCGCCAGCCGGAAGTTTACGGCACGGCGACACTGGCCGATATCGAGGCGGCCGTCGCGGCTCGGATCTCGGACCGCGGATGGAAACTGGTCTCCGTGCAACGTGAATCCGAAGGCGAATTGATCAACACCATTCAAGATAATTACGGCTCGATCGGCGCGATCGTCAATCCAGGTGCGCTGATGATGTATGGCTGGAGCCTTCGCGACGCTTTGGCCAACTATCCGAACCCGTGGATCGAGGTCCATCTCTCCAATGTCTGGGCCCGGGAGTCCTTCCGGCACGAATCCATTCTCTCGGCGCTCGCCCGGGGAGTGATCGTCGGCCTGGGGGCCCTCGGGTACGAGCTTGCCGCTCAGGCACTGCTGGACCTCGTCCCCGCGCCGAGCTGAGACGTCCCGCCGGGCCAGGAACGACTCTTCGGATGGCTGGTCACGCGGAGCAGCATTCGTACCCCCTTCCCAACGTGACCAGGCCACCCGCGACGTGGAACTCCCCACGCCAGGCCGGCCGGCTTCGGACGCACGAGCGTCCTCGGCCCGGTGTCATCTCCTCGGCCATGTCGATTCCTCGGCCGTGCCGGTCCGGCTCGGGCTTCCCGGCAGGCCGAAGAACCGGGGTGGCGCATTACTGGAATATGGCCGTACGGCCCTTTAGAATTCATAATGAAGTAATTAATGCAAGCCAATATGCGTCTTCGCAGGTCACGGGCTCGCGAGGACCCCGAAGTGAACAAGTTATTTTATTCCGAATCCTTAGGGCATTTTTGGACGATGTGTTGCAAAGACCAGACCGGTGCCGCCGTACTTCCGCATCCGTAATGCCGGCGGGAGAGTGCCGCCCATGACGACGCACCCTGTTCATCCCGTTCATGAGGAACGGTCCTCCCAACGGACGATCTCTCGCCGAGATTCGCCGGTGGGCCTGTCGGTGGCGGGCCCCACCACCCCTACCAGGTGACCACCTCCAGGTGACCACCTCCGCCGGGAGCGCGGTGAGCTACTCCTGCGCGGTGAGGGCGTGGGTGGCGGCCGCGGCAACGGCGGGGGCGAGCCGTGGATGGTCGAGGGGAGGCAGCACGCTGCCGGGCGGCGTCTGACCGACGAGGGCGTGCACGGCGGCGAGGCGGGCAGCGGGGGTGACCGGGCGGCGAGTGGTGACGACCGCCCGCAGCAGTCCGGGCAGCGCGTGCAGCGGGCGCGGGCCCGAGGTGGCGCGGGCCAGCGGAGGGGGCGTCTCCGGGCGGGTCCGCAGGACGGGAACGCCCTTGGGCGGCGCCGCCAAGCCGATCAGGTCGACGATCAAATCGAGTTCGGGGGCGAACAGGTGCAGCGGCTGGATATCGTAATCGACCGGATCGTAGAGAGTGATCTCGTGGATGCCGACACCGATCAGTAAGCCGGCGAGATCGCCGCCCCGAGCCGGGTCCACGACGGCGACGCGGGCCCGCCCCGGCGCGAGGTCACGCGCCCGGAGATGGTTGAGGACCGCGGCCGCGGCGGCGACGGCGAGACCGTCGTTGACGGTGTCGAGCAGCAGATACGGGGCGGCGGACCGCAGCGCGGCGCGGGCGGCGTCGATACGGCGGACGTGTGTGTGGACCAGGACGGTGGCGGCGAATCCCGGAGCGAGCATGCCGATCGCCGCGGCGAGCTCGGCTGCGGTGTGGGCGGCGATCGGCATGGGGATGACGTCGAACCCGGTCGCCCGGTGCAGGTGGACCGCCTGGGACTCGACCGCTGGCAGGGCCGCCTCAGCGGCCAGCGGCTCGAAGTCCAGGACGGCGCTGCCGTCGGTGAGCAGCGCCACCCGGCGCGGCCGGCCGGTGAACCGGTCGGTGTGCGCCGGGTGCATGGCCAGGTGGCTGATGACGCGGCGATCGGCGTCAGCGTCCAACAACGCAAGATCGTGACCGGTCATGACCGACGCGCGGAGACACTGGGCGAGTTTGCCGGTCGACGCGACGGTGAAGACGGGATCCTCGGTCTGCAACAGATCGGCACCCAGCCGCTCCCGTAGCGCCCGGACCAGCCAGGTCAATGTGGACCCGCTGTCGGCATCCAACGTGATCCGCCGGCCGCCCCCGGGATCCGGCTCGTCCGCGTAGCACGTCACGGGGCCGGGGGCTGCGGCGATGACCGCCTCGATAATCATCGTGGCCCGGTGCGGAACGCGGACCGTGACGCTGTAGGCGGGGTTGACCCCGGCTGGACCGGCTGAACCGGCCGGGACAGAGGGCGTCACGCCGGCTCCACCCGTGCCCGACTCCGTCGGGTGCACGCCGGTCCCCCAGGCGACCCCTCGGCGGGACTCCCATCTCCGGGAGTCCCATAGGCGGGACTCCCGGAAATCGGTCCACCACATTTCATGCTCATGAGGAGCTTGTCTCCGCTTCGCGCAACTCGGCCAACAGCCCGGCCTGCCCGGCCGCCATCTCGGTCAGAATCCGCCGGGCCGCGCGCATCAGCTCCGCCACGCCCCCGCCCGCGAGCGCGTACACCACCGTCGGGCCGTCCCGCGTCGCGGTCACGATCCCGGACCGGCGCAGCACCGCGAGCTGTTGGGAAAGGTTCGACGACTCCACCTCGATCGCGGCCAGGAGATCCCGCACCGGCATCGGCCCGTCCTGCAGCAACTCCAGCACCCTAATCCGCACCGGATGTCCAAGCATGCGAAAAAATTCCGCTTTAGCCTGGTACAACGGAACTCGCCTCGTCACGAGTCACCTCCCGTCGACTCCGCACAGCTCCGGCCGGGGCCTACCGGCCGAGATACCAACCTGGCCGGAGTACCGGCGACCGCCCACCCAGAGACCACGTCGGCATGGTGAGCAGCGCCGCGACCCGTTCGCGCCCGATGGCGGCCTTTCCGCCAGTTACAGAATTTATCAACTGTTCGTTACCACACTTCGGAGCCGGAAAACGGCTCTTTATCGCACGGCACGGCTCCACGGGGGGCGCTGTGTCCAAGATCTCGCTCACCCCATACTTTTGATCATGTAAATTGAAGAAACTTTCAATTTTTCATCCCAGCATACGGGAGGATCGGATCCGCATCGAGACGACAGCGGGGCAGGCCGAGGACTCCCGACCCCCCGGCCCCACCCCCATAAGG
>NZ_CDWTMO010000262.1:0-3572 GCF_977946435.1 Frankia sp. CgKIO3
GGTCATCGGGGACCGATCAGACACCGGTAGAGGCGGGCGTGCGCGGCCCCGACGGACGGCCAGGACCGGTCGGCGACGAGGTTGCGGCCGCCAGCGGACACGGCCGCCCGCAGCGCCGGGTTGCCCAGCAGCCGGCGCAGCTCACGGGCCAGCGCGGCCGGGTCCCGCACGGGTTTGGCCACGATCGCCGTCCGGCCGTCGACGAGGGCCGGATCCGGCGGGTCCGCGACCGTTACCACTGTCGGCAGGCCGTGGGACAGCGCGGCCGCCAGCGCCCCGCTCTTCGTCGTCACCCCGGCGGTGAACGGCAGCACGCAGACGTCCGCCCCGGCCAGGATGTCCGAAACCTCTTCGGCCGGCAGATGTCCGGTGAACGTCACCCGGTCCGCGACGCCGACGGCACGGGCGTGCCCTTCGAGCTCGCGGCGGAAGGCCGCCGCCTCGGCGTCGGGCAGCGCCAGGGAGGTGAACCCGCCGACGACGGCGAGATGCAGGTCGGGATGGTCGGCGTGCAGCTCGGCGACGGCTTCGAGGAGATACCGCACGCCTTTCACCGGGTGGACGAAGCCGAAGAAGACTGCCACCTCGGCGTCGGGGCCGGTGCCGAGCCGGCCGCGTAGCCGGGACCGGGCCGCCTGTCCCGGGCTGACGCCGGGGGATGGGTCGGCGCCGGGGGATGAGCCGGCGTCGGAGGACAGACTGGCGGTGCGGGCGGTGCTTCGTGCCCGGGGGATGTTCGCGGCGACGGGGACCAGTTGCGCCTGGCGGCCGAAGCGGGTGCGTACCGCGGCGGCGTGCTCGGGATTGGTCACCACCAGGGCGCGCGAGTGGGGCACGAGCGTCAGGGTCTCCCGGTCCCACCAGCCGTACTCGTGCAGGGTGGTCACCCAGGGGACGCGCCGGCCCGCCAGCGGGGGCAGCAGCCCGACCGCCGGGGAGAACCCGAACGCCGAGGGTGCGAACTGGAGGTGGACGAGGTCGGGCCGCAGGCGCCGCAGCGCCGTTGCGGTGGCGGCGATCCCGGCCGGACCCCACCCACGTTCCAGCGTGACCACCCGGGTGGGGCCGAGGTCGCCCTCGACCCGCCCCGAGGTGATCAGGACGGGATCGATGTCGTGGCGCAGTGTCTCGGCGAGCCGGATGGTGTAGTCGGCGACGCCGTCCTCGGCGGTGACGAGGTTGCCGCAGACGAAGGCGATCCGGGGGATGGCTGTCCGGGGGATGGCTGCTCGCGGCATGGAGAAGGCCGTACCCGCTCGCCGGAGCGGTCACCGCCTGCCGGGCAGCCCCCTGGGCCCTCGAGGCCGAGGCGATCGGCGTGGTTCTCGCCCGGCGTGGTTTTCACGGAGAGAACGTTCCTCGCGGAGAGTAGCAGTTTTGTTGCCCACCCTCCGGGCACGGGGCGGGGGAGAAGCCGTCCCTGACCGTCTCGACCGTTCCCGACCGTCCCGGAGCCTCCCGTGAACGAAGTCGCGTCCCACCCGGCGGCGGGCCGTGCGGGTCCGCTGGACCTCGCGGCCGCCCGCCACGTCCTGGCGGTCCGTCCGGACAATCTCGGGGACGTCGTGCTGCTGTCCCCGGCGCTGCGGGCGCTGCGGGCCGCGGCGCCCGGGGCCCGCCTCGACGTGCTGACCTCACCCGGCGGGGCGGCCGTGCTGCCCCTGCTTGACTGCGTCGATGACGCGGTCGTGGCATCGGTGTGCTGGCAGGACACCGGCGGCCGATCCGTCGACCCGGCCGAGCAGACCCGGCTGGTCGAGACGCTGGCGCGGCGCCGCTACGACGTCGCGGTCCTGTTCACCTCGTTCTCCCAGTCGCCGTGGCCGGCCGCCTTCGTCTGCGCCCTCGCCGGGATCCCGACCCGGGTTGGCGCCTCGCGGGAGTTCGGCGGGTCGCTGCTCACCCACTGGGTGGACGACCTGCCCGGCGGTATCCACCAGGTCGACCGGGCGCTGCTGCTGCTGCGCCGCTTCGGCATCCCCGCCCCGGCATCCCACCCCCGGCTGGCCGTGCCAGGCGAGGCCGTCGCGAGGGTCCGGCCGCTGACGGAACCCGGCCCTTACGCGGTGCTGCTGCCCGGGGCGAGCTGTTCGGCCCGCCGCTACGGCGCCGACCGTTCGCCCGGGTCGCCGGCCTGCTCGCGGGCGCGGGCCTGCGGGTCCTCGCCGCCGGCACGGGCGCCGAGACCGCCCTGGTCGACCGGGTCGTCGCCGCTGCCGGCCCGGCGGGGCGGGGCCTCACCGGGGTCCTGGACGTCCCGGCGCTGGCCGCGCTCCTGCGCGGCGCGGCGGTCGTCGTCACCAACAACTCGGGCGGTGCCCATCTCGCCGACGCGGTGCGCACGCCCGTCGTCACCCTGTTCGCCGGCACTGAACGGGAGAGCGAGTACCGGCCACGCGCCGCGCGCGTCGCGGTGCTGCGCCGGGCGACGCCCTGCACGCCCTGCCGCGCCTTCACCTGCCCGTTCGGGCACGAATGCCTGGATCTGCCGCCGGCCGAGGTGACCGCCGCCGCGCTTGCGCTGGTCGGGGAGGGGATGGCCCGATGACCGCCGCCCCCGCGTCTCTAGCCTCGTCTCCGGCCTCGCCGCGTCCCGTGCCGCTCGCCGAGCTGCCGGATCGGTTTGGTGCGCTGCACCTGCTCGTGGTCGGGGACGCGATGCTCGACTCCTGGCTGCGGGGACCGCCGCGGGGGTTGTCCCGGGAGGGCCCCGTACCCGTCGTCTCTGTGACCGGGCGGGAGGAGTCCCCGGGGGGAGCCGGCAACGCCGTCCTCGCCGCGGCCGCCCTCGGTGCGCGCACCCGGCTGGTCGGGATGGTGGGGGACGATCCCGACGGCCGGCGGCTGCGGGACCTGCTCGACGCCGGTGGCGTCGGCACGTCCGCCGTGGTCGTCGAACCCGGGTGGACCACGGTGGCCAAGCGGCGGATCTGTTCCGGCAACCATCTCCACCTGCGCTGCGACACGGGTGACGAGACCCCGCCCCGGCGGGCCACCGCCGCCGCCGTGGCGGCCCGCGTCACCGCCGGGGCCGCGTCGGCCTGTGCCGTGCTGGCCTGCGACTACGGCACGGGGTTGTTTACCCCCGAGCTGATCGGCCGGGTGGCGGCAGCCGTGCGGGCGGCGGGCCGGCGGCTCGTCGTCGACGCCCACGACCTCACCCGATGGGCGGCGGTGCGCCCCGACCTGGTCAAGCCCAATGCGGATGAGGTCGTCGCGCTGCTGCCCGAGGCCGTCCGAGGCTCCTTCGCGCACGACTGAGTCGGGACCGTGCGGCACCACGCGGCACAGATCCTCGCCGCCAGCGGGGCGCGGGCCGCGGCCGTCACCCTCGACGGCGTCGTCGTCCTTACTCCCGATGAGCCGCCGTGGCATCTGCCGGCCACCGCCGACGCGCCCGACGAGCGCACCTCGGGGGCCGGTGACACGTTCGTCGCCGCCATGGTCCTCGCCCGGGCGGCGGGCGTCGGGCTGCGTGACGCCGTCCGGCTCTCCTCGATCGCCGCGTCCGTGGCCGTCTCGACCGCCGGCACCGGCATCTGCCCGGCGGCGGACCTGCGCGCCCGGCTGCA
>NZ_CDWTMO010000263.1:0-3553 GCF_977946435.1 Frankia sp. CgKIO3
CATGAAACCCCAGACCGCAGCTTGATCAACTTAGCGGAAATGGCATTGAGACCAGGCGGCACCGCTCGTTCACAACCGGGCCCGGCGACGGACCCGTCCCACCCGAGATTCGCACGGCCGGGGTGGCGCTCACGTTTGGCACGAACGATTTCGGAACCTCGGCCCGGCGCATCTTCACGGGCAGGCAGCCCACGGTTCAGAAATCTCCGAGAAATGGCCGGCCGAGCCGACAAGGACAACCTCGGTAACCGAGTCTCCACGCCGAAGACCCGATGATCTACAACTAACGCGGGCAGGAGGCCGGACTCGGCGGGTACCGGTGGTACGGCGCCCGGGAAGGCGACCGGAACTCCCGGCGCCAACGTGGTGATCTCCCGGCCCGCCGACACCGCCGGCCCCGCCATGATCAACCTTCCGAGTAGTCACCCGACAACCGCCTGGGACCACTAGCGGTGACATATTCGGATCGAAGCGACCATTACATCCTGTTTTTCCCGTGAATTTGCATCACGTCACGTGATCAGAAATCCTGTCAGACCGCACGACACTCAACCCTTACATGACTGTCGGATCCTGCTCGGGCGACAATCGCAACCGTGTACGACCGCCCGTACGACCGCCGCTCCGGGCACCGGCCGGGGTACCCGCACCAATTCGTTACCTTAAGTTTCCCTCGATTCCCCCGGGACCGCGGAACCATAAAGACGTCACTCCCCCCGTGGAGTAGCGTATTTACGCTATTAGTCTTACTCTCCCGTTACGGCACGGTGGAATCGGGGACACGTGGCGGAGTCATTGGGATCTGTCCAGGCGCTGTGCATTCTCTTCTTCTGCGAGCAGTACCCGCCCGTCGTCTGGGACGGCGCGGGCACCTACACCGCGGCGCTGGCCACGGCACTCGCGAAACTCGGCCACGACGTCCACGTGCTGTGCGCCCAGGGGCGTCAGGTCGTCGACTCGGTGAAGGACGGGGTGCACGTCCACCGGCGCCCGTTACTGCGGGTGCCGGTCAGCCGCGGGCTGGGAAAGCTCGGCGCCCAACTCCGGGGACCCCTGTACCCGCGTGACTCGCTGACGCTGCGGGCCAGCCTCCCGCTGTCCTACAGCTTATGGATGCGTCAACTCGGGCTCAGACCAGACGTGATCGAGACCCAGGACGGGGAAACCCGCGGTCTGATCCAGGCCATGCGTCGCTCCACGCCGCTCGCCATCCACCTGCACTGCCCGACCATGCTCACGGTCAGGCTTTCCGGCCAGCCGGTCGGGTTGAAGGGCCTGGTCGCCGACCGGCTGGACCGGACGTCGGCGGGCCGGGCCGCCGTGGTCACCTCACCGTCGCAGCTGCTCGTCGACACGCTGCGGGAGCAAGGCTGGTTGGGTGACCGTGAGGTGGAGGTGATTCCCAATCCGTTCGACGCCGAGCCGTGGCTCGACATACCCGACGTCGCCGGCACCACGCCGACAGTCGCCGTCGTGGGCCGACTCGAGGCCTACAAGGGCGTGGATGTGCTGCTCGACGCGTCAGCCCGCCTTCGTGGCGCGGGGGTGGCGCACCGGCTGGTGCTCGCGGGGCGCTCGGCGGGCGAGATCAACGGGGTGCCCTCGGGCGAGTGGCTGGCCCACCGGGCCCGCCAGCTTGAGCTGGACGTCAAGTTCACCGGGCACCTGTCCGGTTCTCAGATCCGCGACGTCTACCGGCGGGCCCGCGTCGTCGCCGTGCCGAGCCGCTTCGAGAGCTTCTCGATCGCGGCCGTCGAGGCGATGGCGGCCGGCCGGCCGGTGGTGACCACGACCCGGGCCGGAGTCGCGCCCTTCGTCGAGCGGTGGGAGGCCGGATCCTCGGTACCGGCCGGCGATCCGGTGGCGCTGGCGGATGCGCTGGCGCCGTTCCTGCTCGACCCCGCGCGGGCGAGCGCGTTCGGGGCCCGGGGTCGTCTCGGCGTGGTCGAGATCGAGCCCTCGGCCATCGCCCGCCGCAAGGTCGAGGCATACCGGCGCGGCATCGCGCACTTCGGCACCCGGAACCGGCAGCAACACCCCGACCGAGCCACGCGGCCGACGGTTTATACCCCGACCTGTCCCGGGAACGGCGCCGCCACCGGCGCTGGCCCGCCGCCCGGCCCTGAGGTGGCGCCCGCAGGCTGACTACCGGCTGCCCCGTGCCTGGTGGCCGGCCCGCCACCGCCGCTCGAAGTCGAGGTGCCGCAGCGCCCCCGCGGCGACGTAGACCTCGTACCGACTCCCCAGGGTCGCGAGCAGGGAACCGGTCACCGGGGTGGCGGCGCCGGACGCCGCGTCGTCCTCCCCCACCTGGGTGGCGTGCTCCGCGATGGCCCTGCGCTGCCGCGCCCGGAAGCCGCGGGCGTCCACGAGCAGCGGACGGCGTTCCCGCAACCGGCGGACCGGCTGGACGAACAGACGCTCAGCCGACCAGCCCGCCGTCCCGTAGCCCAAGGTCCAGGGCCAGTGCGTCCAGAACCAGACGGTGTATTCGAGCACCTGGCCGCGATAACCGGTGGTGGCGACCGCTCGGCGCACCGCCTCGTTGGTCGCGTCGTGGTCCGGGTGCCCCTCGCACGAGGTCGGCGCCAGGATCTGCTCGGGCGCGAGGGTCTCGATGAGCTCGGTGAGCCGCGCAGCGATGGCGTCGATCCGGTCGGAGAGCTCGGCGTCGGGGAAACCGAGGAAGCGCACGTCGGACTCGTCGATGTCCAGCAAGGCGCAGGCCCGGCGGGTCTCCGCCTTGCGCACCTCGATCAACTCCGCTGGCGGGAGCGTCACCGGCTCCGCGCGGGAGCCGTCGCTGACAATCATCACCGTGACCGGGGTGCCTGCGGCCCGCTTACGCATGATGGCCACCGCGCAGCCCAGCGTCTCATCGTCGGGGTGTGGTGCGACGACGAGACACGACCTCGTCGTCATGGACGAGGTGATATCGATGCCGCGCCGGGTCCAGGCCCGGCGCCACAGCGACCGCGCCGGCACCATCACCCGGTCACGTACCGTCTCTGGATCACCCGGGATCACCCACCGGACCGCCTTCGCCACATTCATCCCGTCGACCTCCCGTACGGCGGCGAACACCGGCCAGCGGACACGATCCGAGATCGACGCCGTGGCCGCGCTCACTGTAGCGACCACCACCGACATTCCGCCCTCGGGTGGTGTTCCCGCAGGTCCTCGCCATGTTCGTCCACGAGACGCCGATGGGCGCAGAGCAGCTCTTTGCCGGGCTCGGCCCTCCCGGCAGGCATGGCGGAACGACAAGGTCCGCCCCCGCGCGGACACAACCCACCCAGAGTGGAGCGGGCGACGGGAATCGAACCCGCGTTGCAAGCTTGGGAAGCTCGTGTTCTGCCTCTGAACTACGCCCGCGTAGCGCATTCGCATCGTACTGGACGGACCGGGTCGGGTGGGGCCCCGGGCCGTCCGGCGCGTCCGGAGTCAGCCGTCGATGCTGTTGACGGAACCGCTTGGGCCGGTAGGACCGATACGATCGCTGGCCGGGGCGATGCCGAAGCTGGTGGCTGAGCCGGCACCGACGCCCCCACCC
>NZ_CDWTMO010000264.1:0-3474 GCF_977946435.1 Frankia sp. CgKIO3
CACCCGCAGCATCGACACCATCGCCAGTGTCGCCTACGCCATCCAGAACCCGGCCACCAGCACCCTGACCGTGGCCAACGGCGGCCACCTCCCCCCCGCCCTGCGCCACCCCGACGGCACCACCGACCTCCTCGACGACCCCCACGGAATCATCCTCGGCGTCACCGAGCAGACGTTCACCGAAACCCGCCACCGCTTCCCCCCGGCTCTACCCTCGCCCTCTACACCGACGGCCTCGTCGAATCCCCCACCGTCGACATCGGCGAGGGCTGCCGACGCCTGCTGCGCATCCTCACCGAAACAGCCGACCTGTCCACCACCGCGGACCGGCTACTGACCCTCCTCAACCGCAACGACGGCTACGACGACGTCACCCTCCTCCTCGCCCACGCCCAATAAGATCATTACGGGTTCTCCTAGCCTCAACCATCGACGGCTGACACCTTTGGATCACAGCCGCATCTGGGTGACCTTCTCAACCCCGCTCTAGATCATGAAGGACGGCAAGGTGTCTTCGCCGTTCCCTTGCTGGAAGAAATGATCGGCAATGATCGGCAATGATCGGCAATGGTCAGTAATGGGAAGTGAGGCCTCTGGGCGGGCGGAAACACGACGGGGACCGGAGCGCGTTCGAGTCCAGCCAGGCGTGGCCGGCGCGGCCGGTTCAGGGGGCGGTGAATGCCAGGGAGACTCAGGGGGCGGTGAACGCCAGGGAGACATTGTGCCCACCGAAGCCGAAGCCGAAGGCGTTGGCCACGGCGGCGCGGACGGTCTCGTGGCGGGCCTGTCCGGACACGACGTCGAGCTTGATCGCCGGGTCGAGCCGGTCAAGGTTGCGTACCGGGGGTATGACGCCGTCGCGGATGCTGAGCACCGTGGCGATGGCGCCCACCGCGCCGGCGGCGCCGAGCATGTGCCCGGTCATCGACTTGGTGGCCGTGACCGCCGGATGGGTGCCGATCGTCTGAGTGATCGCCTCGGCCTCCAAGGGGTCACCGACGGGGGTAGAGGTGGCGTGGGCGTGTACGAGGCCGATATCGGTGGGGGTGAGGCCGGCGCCGGACAGTGCGGCCTCGATGGCCCTGCGCTGCCCGGCGGGGTCGGCGGTGACGATGTCGAGGGCGTCGGAGTTGGTGGCCGCGCCGGCGGCGACGGCGTACACGCGGGCGCCGCGGGCGGCGGCGAACCCGGCCCGTTTCAGGACCAGCAGGCCGGCGCCCTCGCCGAGCACGAAACCGTCACGGTCGGCGTCGAAGGGCCGGGAGGCGGCTGCCGGGTCGTCGTGCCGGGTCGACAGGGCCTTCATCTGCGCGAACGCTGCCAGCGGCAGCGTGTCGACCGGCGCCTCGACGCCGCCGGCGACCACGACGTCGGCCAGCCCGTGTTGGATCATCTCCATACCGGTGGCGATCGCCTCGGCGCCGGACGCGCAGGCGCTGACCGGGGTGCGGGCGCCGGCCTTCGCACCGAGGTCGATGCTCACCCACGCCGCCGGGCCGTTGGGCATCAGCATGATCACCGTTTGAGGGGATATCCGGCGCGCACTGGCCTGCTCCAGGATGCGGTGCTGGCCCAGGGTGGACTGCACCCCGCCGTAACCGGTGCCGATGACGACCGCGAGCCGTTTGGGAGCGACCTCGGGGGATCCCGCGTCCGCCCATGCCTGCCGGGCGGTGACGATCGCCATCTGTTCACCGCGGTCGAGCTTGCGGCTGTCCTTGCCCGGCAGCGTTGCCGCGGGGTCGACGGGCAGCCGGGCGGCGAGTCGGACCGGCAGCTCCCGCGCCCATTCGTCTTCGATCACCGCGACACCCGAGGCACCCGCGACCAGCCCGTCCCAGGTGGCGGCGAGGTTGCCGCCGAGTGGAGTCATCGCACCGAGACCCGTCACCACGATCTTGTCGTAAACCACTAATTACCCCTTCCCGTCACGATGAGGGCGGAACGCCAGAAAGGCGGTTCCGATCCTCGCTCCGGGTCACCTTCCCAGCTCGGGGCGCGGTCTGGACAGCTCCGCCGCTACCGATGTCGGCGGCCAGGTGTTGTGGGAACCCTACAAAGACCCGCGAGCCCTACGATGGCGAGACGGGCGCCGCCGCGGCCCATGACGCCGAACCGGCGAGGGGGCGGTGGGTGAGTGTCGGGGTGCAGGTAGTCATAATTGGGTCATAATGCGGTTTCGGGTCGGATCCCGCTTATGCCGCTCTTCCCGTTATGCCGCTCTTCCCGGCGTATCCGAGCCGGGGGTGTCTGGTGGAGGACCTCGGTGCGACGGCCGCCGCACCGAGGTCGTTTCCCGGGGCTGGCCGGTGGTCCCGGGGCCGGTCTCAGCGGGCCGCGCGGATGGATTCCCGCAGGGAGGACAGGGTCGCCGCGAGGGCGGTCGGTTCGTAGCCGCAGTGTGCCATGCAGTTCGCGCAGCGCGGGTCGCGGCCTCGTCTGTAGGCCTCCCAGTCGGTGGTGTCAAGGAGTTCCTGGTAGGTCCTGGCGTAGCCGTCGCCCATCAGATAGCACGGCTTCTGCCAGCCGTACAGGGAGTAGGACGGAATTCCCCAGGCCGTGCACGGGAAGTCGATCTTTCCTTCGAGGAAGTCCAGGAACAGGGGGGAGTGGTTGATCCGCCAGTTCTTGCGGCGGCCGTCGGCGAACGCCTTGCGGAACAGTTCCTGGGTTTCCTTGACCCCGAGGAAGCTGTCCTGGTCGGGGGCTTTCCCGTAGGCGTAGGCGGGGGAGAGCATCATCCCGTCGACGTTGAGGTCGTTGTTGAGGAAGTCCAACACCTCGATCACGGTCTGGGGGGTGTCGGTGTTGAAGAACGTGGTGTTCGTGGTGACGCGGAAGCCGCGGCGCTGCGCCTCTTTGATGTTGTCCACGGCCTGGGCGAACACGCCCGGCTTGGCCACGGACTTGTCGTGGCGTTCCTCGAGGCCATCGATGTGTACCGCGAAGGACAGGTACGGTGACGGGCGCAGCTTGTCGATCTTGCGTGGGATCAGGAGGGCGTTCGTGCACAGGTAGATGAACTTCTTACGTTTCACCAGGCCTGCCACGATGTCTTCGATCTGCGGGTGCATCAGCGGTTCGCCGCCTGCCAGGCACACCACGGGGGCGCCGCACTCGTCGACGGCGGCGAGCGCCTGCTCGACGGGCATGCGCTGTTTCAGCACGTCCGCGGGATGTTGGATCTTGCCGCAGCCCTCGTAGGCGAGGTTACATGCGAACAGGGGTTCGAGTTCGAGGGTGATCGGGAACTTGTCCCGCCTGGCGAGTTTCTGCTTGAGGAGATAAGCGCCGATCCTGATTGCCTGGCGCCGCGGAATGGCCATTTTCACCCTCCTGCTGTTGGTCTTCGGTCGCCTGGTGGGTGGAGTCGCGATGCCGCGCTGTTCCGGTCAGTGACTGTTCCGGTCAGTGTAGGCGTGTGGTGCGGAGCTGGTGGATTCGGCGTGGGTCGGAGTGGGCGTGGGGTGGAAC
>NZ_CDWTMO010000265.1:0-3416 GCF_977946435.1 Frankia sp. CgKIO3
GGCATTGAGGCAAGCCCGATGATGAGACTGCCCAGGCCCATGCCCATAATCGTGGTGCTAAGCGTCCTGCGGCGGCCGATCCGGTCGGCGAGAATCCCGAGGATCAGCGCTCCGACCGGGCGGGCGAAGAATCCGACGGCGAAGATCGCTAACGTCGACATCAGCGGCACCAGGCTGCCTCCCGGGCTGGCCGGGAAGAACTGCGTGGAGAAGTACACCGCAAGCATCGAGTAGATGTACCAGTCGAACCATTCGACGGCGTTGCCGACGGAAGCGGCCAGGAGCTGCCGATAGTGGTTGGTCCGCTCTCGGAGGCCGGTTGTTGCTGTCATCGAAGCGGTCATGGGTTGCTCCCCTGTTGGGCGGCGGCCGAGACCGCCAGCTCGGGACGTCGAGCTCTGATGGGCCCGATAGCGGGTACGGATTCCCAACAGGATGTGGCGTGCGACACATTGGAGGCTACGGGCGGGATGCCAACGTGGCGCCCCTTGCTTCGTAGGCGGCTACGAAACCGGCGGGGCTGCCGTCTCCGCGTGGAAGGCCCAGGACAGTTCCACCAGGGTGTCGGTGTCGTCCAGGGGCCGCCCGGTCAGCTCCTCGAACCGGGCTAACCGGTAGCGCAGCGTGTTGACGTGTATGTGCAGCGCCTCGGCGGTCCGCGGGATGTTTTACGGCCATTGGCCAGGTAGCAGCGGAGCGACTCGACGACTTCCTCCCCGAACGCACCGGTGCCCCGGAGCGGCTGGAGGTAGCGGGCCCGCATCAGTGCGGTCACGTCCGCGGCGCGCGGCACGGCCACCCGCCAGCCGAGGCCCTCGAGGGTGTGCACGCCCTCGTTGTGGCGCAGTCGGGCCGCGGCCAATACGTCGTTGGCCACCGAGAAGGACGTCGCGACCCGGTCCAGCGGCCCCTCGGGCCCGGCGGCGACCAGCAGCCCCGGGACCGCGGGTGGCAGCCCCGACACGATCCCCACGAGCCGGCCTTGGGAGGGCGCCAGGAGCAGGACCACGTTGCTGCGCCGGCATCCCCGGTTGATCAGGTTGAGGGCCTGGTCCAGCTCCGCTTCCGGTAAGGCGGCAGTGCACACCGCCCGCAGGTGTGTGTCGCGCCGCACGTGGTAGCGGATGCACCCCTGCTCAATCTGCGTCGGCGACAGGGTGCCGGCGAGCAGCCCGGCGAGCCATTCGTCCCTGCGCCTTCGGTCCGCCACCGCATGCGACAGGCCGTACTCGCGGTAGGCGCTCGCCGCACGAGCGGAGAACACGTCACTCAGCTTCCACAGCAGCGAGGTGAGGGTGAGCGACTCGGGGTGGTCGACCCCGAACTCCTGGGCGCGATCCACCAGCCGGTCCTGGATGCTCGCTATGCAGATGCGGAAGCCGCCCATGATGTCCTCGATCGGCACGCCCTGCTGGAGCCGTTCCAGCGTTGTGCGCTCGGCCTGCCAGATCTCCGAGCTCGGCGGCACGACGCCCGCCCGCAGGGTGCGGCACGCCAGCACGACGTTGCGGTGGATGCTCGTCACCAGCGCCTCGGTCGGGACCACCTCATAGGCCGGGATCTCGCGCCGGACACGCTCGATCGTGGGATCCACCAGTCCCTCGTCGCGTTCCAGCGCAGCGGTGAGTTCTCGCACACGGTCGTCGGACGTCCGCATCATCATGGGATTATCCTGCCCGGCGGTGTCGTCGGCACCCCGGTCCTCGCCCCAACGGCGCGCGTGGCACCCGTGCTTGTCGCGCGTGTTCAGGGATCTGTCACCGCTGTTCTATCTCGGATCTTTTGGTGGGTCCAGAATCAAACCCTACCGCTCGCCTAGCCGGCCGTTCCCCGCCGGATCCAGACGATTCCGAAGGCAGGGATCGACGCCAAGCTCCCGAGGAGACGCAGATGACGACACTGGTCAATCCCCTCCAACATTTCGCTCCAACGCACACGGAAGTCGACGATCTTCCGTGGGTTCCGTTCACGCCTTACACGAACGAGGTGGAATTAAAGATCCTTCATGTGGATCTGGTCAAGAGCGAGACACAAATGCTTCTGCGGGCGCCGGGGGGAGCCTCGCTGGGTGTGCATGACCATTATGGTCGCGTGCTTGTCTACACCATTCGAGGGAAATGGCGGTACGCGGAGCACGCCTGGGTGTCGGGGCCGGGTGACTTCGTGTACGAGGTCGCCAACAGCAGGCACACGTTCATTGTGGAGCCTGACGAGGGCATCGAGGTGTTCATCTCGGTTGAAGGAGCTATTGCTTTCCTCGGCCCAAACGACGAGATCATCGGCATCGAGCAGGCCCATACGTTCGCCGAGCGATACAACGAGTACTGCAGGAAGCACGGGATCATCCCGGTTGACCTGACCAGCTTCGCCCTCTCGTAGCCAGTCGGTCGCTACTCGTACACCACGGGCGTGGACTCCACTACCGCGACTTACCTGGGCTTCCCGCACGTCTTTCCACTGCTTATGCGGCCCTACGCGGTTGGCCGTGAGCCGTGTTTGAACACCAGCGTTCAGTGACCGCCTGCTGTGACGGGGTGTGACCGTGCAGGGCTCGGGGAAAGGGACACACCCGCCGATGACGAACGGCCAGGTCAGCGACCTGGCGTCGGCCGTGCGAACCGGCTGTCGCTGCGGGCGGCGCTGCCCGACGTGTCGGTGCTCGGGATCGACGACCAGCGGCGCGGCTCGCCGCGTTTCCACCGCGACCCGCTCACCGGGGCGTGGGTGACCGACGCCGACCGCTGGCAGACGGTGCTCATCGACTCCGCCGGCGATCAGGGGCTGCTCGGGTCGTCGAGCGGAGGGCTCCGAAGCCCGTGACCAGCTGGATCCTTGCCCAGCCCGCGGCCTGGCGTGCCCGGATCAGCGCCGTGACCATCGGCATGTCCACGACCTACAAGGCGGTCGCCCGCGCCGCGCTCCCGCACGCCCAGTTGGCCGTGGACCCGTTCCACACCGCCCAGCTCGGCAACAAGGCCATCAGTGACGTACGCCGCCGTGTCAGCCACCAGCTACGCCACCGCCGCGGCCGTGCCACCGACCCCGAGTACACGATCAAAGACCGGCTGCTGTGGGGCCCGGATGCGCTTTCCGACCGCGGGCGCCGCCGCATCCTCGAGACCTTCACGGTTCTCGAGGACCTCGACGGTGAGGCCGCCCACGCGCTGCGCACCGCCTGGAACGCCAAGAATCTGCTGCTCGACCTGCTCGCGCTCTCCCCGGCCCGCACCGGCGTCGCGACCACCCCGCACCGACATCGCCAGGGCCCTGACCAGGTTCCTCGGCTACTGCGCGACCTTCGGAAAGGACGTCCCCGAGGTCGTCACCCTTGCCGAGAGGATCTCCGACTGGCGCAACGAGATCGCCACCGCGATCCTCCTCGGACTCTCCAACGCCGCCGAGGCTTGTCTTCCGCA
>NZ_CDWTMO010000266.1:0-3344 GCF_977946435.1 Frankia sp. CgKIO3
ACGACACCGAAGGTCGGTGAACCCACCCAATACAACGGGTAGGGACGGGTTAGAATTCGAGGACGAATCCGCCGGCTGACGGACCACCAACCGTCGCGTCGCCGGATTTCTGCGGGCATGCCTACGGGGGACTCGTGACGGACCGGCTGACCGAGGCGGAGATCGAGGCGCTTTCCGCCACCTTCACCAACCAGATGAAGGCGACTCATCTGTTGGAACGTGCCGGGCTGGCTCGTCGGCACCATCCGCAGTTCTACCCGGGTGAGTCGTCGTTCGAGTTCTGGTCCGAGTTCGCGTCGCTGTTGGAGAACGGGCTGTTGCCGGACGGCCGGAGGCGCATCCTCACCGAGGCGCATCGGGACTATCGGGGCAACCGGATCTTCGCCGACGCCGTCCGGGAGGACGGTGTCTCCCGCGGCGAGGGCGCCCTGTGGGAGGACGGCGTCCCGCGGCATGTCAGCGTCTTCTGCCTGGATGCCAGGCACTACAGCCGTCAGGACATCGCGACGCAGGCGAGCTGGCGGGAGGGGCTGCGCCGGATCGTCGACGAGGCGGCCGGAGGCGCCGGCCTGCCTCCCCGGTCGATCCGGCTGCGCCAGGATCGCGGCGACGGCTTTCTCGCAGCCGTGGCCGCCGACGTTCCCAAGGCCGTTCTCGCGACCGAGTTCGTCCGGGAACTGTGGATCGCGCTGCGGACCTACAACCGGGGACGTGACGAGACCGGTCGAATCCGGTTGAGGTTGGCCCTGCACCAGGGTGAGGTGGGTATCGACGGCAGTGGTCGCGGCCCGGCTGGTCGACGCGGACCCCGTCCGGCAGCTGCTGGAACAGGACAAGGACGACAAGGACGCGGAACTGGCGCTCATCCTATCGTCCGAGTTCTACCGCAGTACGGTGGCCGGGCGGCTGCGGGATCTCGACCCGGCGCAGTACCGCCGAGTCGAGGTGTCGGTGGTGGGCAAGTACGAGGGCCTCGCGTGGATCACGCTGCCGGGGCGCCCGTTCCCGGCGGTGCGGACCCCGTCGAACGGCTCCGGTCAGGGGCCGCTCGCGGACGAGAAGTGGGACTTCCTCATCTCCGCGGATCCGTCCGATGAGGCCTGGGGCTCCTGGATTGCCCGCGTGTTGGAAGGCCGGGGTCATTCGGTGCATCTGGCGGCCCTCGACGCGCTGCCCGGTGAGCACGAGATCGGTCTGCTGCACGAAGGGATCTCGCGGTCCCGGCGTACCCTTGCCGTGCTGTCGAAGAGCTACCTGGCCTCGGAGAAGATGCAGGTGGCCTGGCAGGCGGATCCTAACGGCGTGAAGCGCACGCTGATCCCGATCCGCGTCGAGACCTGTGACCCGGCCGGGCTGTTGCGCGGCATCAGCTACATCGATCTCGTCGACAAGGACGGTGCGGCAGCGGAGCTTGAACTGGTCAGGCAGATCGCCCGGTCCCTGAACGGCCGCGGTTCCCGGCCGTCGACTCCGCCGCCCTTCCCCGGGAAGCGATCTTGACCGGCCGCCGGCCAGGATCCTCGCGGCCCGCCGCCTCGACGTCGTCGGGGTCACCAGCGGTGCCGGTATCGGCGTCACCGGCGGTGCCGGCGTCGGCGGCGTCGATCAGCAGTCGGCCGAGCCCGCGGCCGTAACTCGTGCTCCCCTCCAGCCTGGACCAGTCGGCCAGCGCCGTCATCATGGCCCGCAGTCCCGCTGCGGACGGTTCTCCGGCGACCGCCTGCTCGGCCTGGCTCTGCACTCTCGCCAGCCAGGTCAGCGCCTCGTTGCCGGCTGCCCGGGCGCGCCGGGCCGCCTCGTCGATCCGGGCCCTGCGCAGGATCAGCCGGCCTGCCGCCGTCGGCGCCCCGGCCAGCCGGAGCAGTCCGGCGGCGCGCCCGCCCTCCGACCCGGCGCGCCCGTAGGCGGTCAGGGCCCGCTGCCACAGTTCCTCCGCGCGTTCCGGATAGGCCGTTCGCGACTGGATGATCGGGCTCCCGCCGGGCCGACGGCCGAGCGTCTGCGCCCCGCCATCCGGGAAGTCGGCCCAGTCGCCGCGCACCAGCGCCGCATGGGCCAGTGTCGCGTGGTCGGACCCGGCGCCGGCCTCGACCGCGTCCAACGCCATGCCGGCCTCGGCCTCCTGGTTCGCCCGGAACAGCAGATCCGCCCGCAGGATCCGCGCGTACGCCGCCGCCTGTGGCACCGGGAGCTCGTCGAGATGGGTGACAAAGAGGTCAGCCGTGGCCAGGGCCTGCATTGCGAGCGTTCCGGCAGGGTCGGCGGTCCGTGCGGCGCGTGCCGGATCGGCGCTGTGACCGTGCACAACCACGTGACGGGGCAGGCGATAGGGCAGGTGATGGGGGAAGCGATGGGGGCCGGGCCCGTGCCTCCGGCCGGTTTCGCGGTGGTCGACGCGGTGACCGGTCAGGGCCAGCTGTGCCCGCGCCACCCGGATACCGGGGATGATCTCGGCACCGAGCACGCAGATGACCGCGGTCGTCGGTTCGAGCAGTGCGTGCCGTTGCCGGGCGATGACCTGCGTCGTCCAGGCGATCAGCGGGGCGTCCGTCATGGTCCGCGGCGGCCCGGCTGGTCCGGCTGGTCCGGCCAATCCGGCCGGACCAGGGTGCCTGGAGTGCCCGGAGTCGGGTGGGGCCGGCTGGGATGGCGCCCAATTGGCCCGGTGGGCCGGGCGTTCCCGGCGCGGACCGGGTACACCGGGACGCGCGGCGGGCCCAACCGGAGGCGGAGCGAACGTCCTCGTGGCCCAGGCTCGGACGACGCCGACGTCATCGGGGGACCAGTTGAGGTCGAGAGCCAGCGCGGCGAGGTAGAGCGCCTCGTGCGCCGCCAGGTGATCGGGGTCGGTCGGGTCGTGTTTGCTCTCCCGCAGCGCTCCTTTCGCCCGGCCGGCGGCGAGCGCCGTCGCCGCGCGGACGAGATGGCGTTCCGCGGGAGGCGGGGAAGGATAGCAGAGGGGCACACCCGCGGGCTCGACGCGGTGCTGTTCGTGCAGCAGGAGCGCTACCAGGAGCCGGGCTGAGGCAAGCGGCATCGTTGCGGTGTTCCTTCACGGGCAGCGGGATGGATCCGGAGCCGGATTTCACCGGAAGAAAGGAAAAATAGCAGGGCATGCCGACAGTACCCGGCGACCTGCCGCGCGGAAATCCATTTCGGTGCTCTCGCCGCGGCCGGGTCGTGGCATCTCTGGTATCTCGTTATATTTTTATAATATTGATAAATGTCAGGCGTCACCCAAGGGCGTATTATTTTATTTTATCTGAAAATATGTTATTCATCGTCCCTCGGGAAATGCGGTGAACGGCGCGAAGACCAGGGCGGACGTAAGACCGGGGTGGACA
>NZ_CDWTMO010000267.1:0-3305 GCF_977946435.1 Frankia sp. CgKIO3
AGATCAAATGATCAACTTATTTAATGACTATACCCATGGCGTTCGTGCTTATTCACACGTGACCGACGACACGCACCCCCGGCCGGCATGGTCGTACCCTGAGAAGATGGGGACGTCGCACTCTCGACGGAAAGCGGACGGCTCCGCGACCCGACTCCTCGCCGGTTGCCTGAGCCCTACCCTTCCGCGTCCAGAGGAGATATTCCAAGTCGTTCTCGGCTCCAGCTTTCCGGGATTTTGTCCCACTCCGTACCGAGCGCTAACGGCTGGCCCTGACTTTGATCCGTGGCGGCCTTCTTCGTTGTCCATCGACCCGTCGCCATTGAATAGGACGCTGGGAGTTTGCATGCGCGATACGCGCGAAATCCAGGCACGATCACCACGCGGCACCGGTGGTGGGGCGAGCGAGGCGTGGCGTCTCCGGCTGGCCGGCCGATCGGAGGCGGCCCAGTGCGAGCTCCTGCTGGACCTGATAGCCGGCCGGGTCGCCGTGCTGACCGAGCGCAGCGGCGACGCGGCCATCCTCGGCCGGGAATCCTCCTGGCGTGGTCTCGGGGTGTACCGCGGCATCGCCGAGCGGCTGCGGGACGAACTGTCCGCGGCGACGGGTCTGCGCCTGCCCGCCACGCTGTTGTTCGACCGGCCCTCCCCCGAGGCCCTCGCCGGCCATCTGCGCCGTGAGTTGCTGGGTATCGACGAGCCCGCCGCGATCACCGCCGTTCCCGCGGCCGTTCCCGCGGCCGTCGCCGTTCCCGCCACCGGCGAGGTCGGCTCGGAGCCGTTCCGGGGCCATGATCCCGTCGTCATCATCGGCATGGCCTGCCGGCTGCCCGGCGGCACCGACTCACCAGAAGCCCTGTGGGACCTGGTACGAGAGGGCCGGGTGCCGTCGGCGGCCTGCCCGACGACCGGGGCTGGGACCTCGACGCGCTCTACGATCCTGATCCCGATCAGCCTGGCACCGCCTACACCCGCCATGGCGGGTTCCTGCCCGGCATCGCGCTGTTCGACCCGGGATTCTTCGGTATCGGTCCGCGCGAGGCGCAGGCCGTGGACCCGCAGCAGCGGCTGATGCTGGAGATCTCCTGGGAGGTTCTGGAGCACGCGGGCCTCGACCCACGGTCGCTGCGGGGCAGCCGGACCGGCATCTTCACCGGGGTGTCGCTGCAGGACTATGGCCCCGCCTGGCATGCGGCGCCCGCCGAAGCCCAGGGACAGCTGCTCACCGGCAACGCCTCCGGCGTGATCGCCGGCCGCGTCTCCTACACGCTCGGCCTGGAAGGGCCCGCGTTGACCATCGATACCCAGTGTTCCTCGTCTCTGGTGGCGGTGCATCTGGCCGGCCAGGCGCTGCGGGCCGGCGAATGCGACCTCGCCCTGGCCGGTGGGGTGACCGTGATGTCGACCCCAGGGATCCTGGTGGAGTTCAGCCGCAAGCGGGGCCTGGCGCCGGACGGGCGGTGCAAGGCGTTCTCCGCCGACGCCGACGGCACCGGCTGGGCCGACGGCGCGGGCGTGCTGCTGCTGGAACGGCTCTCCGACGCCCGCCGTAACGGCCATCACGTCCTCGCGGTCCTGCGTGGCACCGCGATCAACCAGGACGGCGCCAGCAACGGGATGACCGCACCGAACGGCCTGTCCCAGCAGCGCCTGATCCGCCAGGCGCTGGCCAACGCGGGGCTGCGCGCCGCCGACGTCGACGCGGTGGAGGCGCACGGCACCGGCACGACGCTCGGTGACCCGATCGAGGCCCGGGCCGTCATCGCCACCTACGGCCAGGACCGTGCCGCGCGGCGGCCCGTCTACCTCGGATCCCTGAAGTCGAACATCGGCCACACCCAGGCCGCCGCCGGCGTCGCCGGGATCATCAAGATGGTGCAGGCGATGCGGCACGGCGTCCTGTCGCGGACCCTGCACGTGCGCGAGGCGTCCCCGCACGTGGACTGGTCGGCGGGCGACGTCGCCCTGCTCACCGGGAACGTCCCCTGGCAGCGCCAGGATGGCCGGCCGCGACGGGCGGCGGTGTCAGCGTTCGGGGTAAGCGGCACCAACGCTCATGCCGTGCTCGAGGAAGCACCGCCCGGGCCGGGAACGGACACCGTGGGTGCGGACCGCGCCGGGGAGAACCCGGCGAGCGCCCCGGTGCCTGTCGTCCTGTCCGGCCGCGGCGACGCGGCGCTACGTTCGGCGGCCGCCCGGCTCGGCACGCACCTGGAGCGCCATCCCGAGATCTCCCCCCTGGACGCGGGATACACCCTGGCGGGTCGCACCCACTTCGAGCACCGCGCCGTCGCCGTCGTCCGCGGATCGGCGGCGTGCAGCAGCGGCACGCACCTGGCCGGGACCGGGACCCTGGCTGCTCTGGCCGAGGCCCGCCCCACCGCCGGGCTGGTCCTGGGCACGGTCCGACCGGCGCTGAGCCGAAGCGGAACCGCCCGGGGCGCAACCGCCTTCCTGTTCACCGGGCAGGGCAGCCAACGCCCCGGGATGGGCCGCGAACTCCATGCGGCCTACCCGGCCTTCGCCGACGCCCTCGACGACGTCTGTGCCCACTTCGCGCCGCATCTCGAATACCCACTGCGCGACGTCATGTTCGCCCCCGCCGGTTCCCCGGGCGCGGCGGCGCTCGACCGCACCGAGTACACCCAGCCCGCGCTGTTCGCCTTCGAGACCGCGCTGTTCCGGCTCCTCGAATCCTGGGGTCTCGCCCCGGGGATCCTCGCCGGGCACTCCATCGGCGAGCTCACCGCCGCCCACGTCGCCGGAGTGTGGGCCCTCGACGACGCCTGCGCTCTCGTCGCGGCCCGCGGCCGGCTCATGCAGGCCTGCCGCGCCGGCGGAGCCATGACCGCCATCCGCGCCGGCGAGGCGAAGGTCGCCGAGTCCCTCGCCGGGCTCGCCGGGCGGGTCGAGATCGCCACCGTCAACGGCCCGAGCGCCACCGTCATCGCCGGCGACGCCGACCTCGTCGGGCGCGTCGCCGTCGGCTGGGCCGAACGCGGCCGCGCCATCAGGCGGCTGACGGTCAGCCACGCTTTTCACTCCCCGCACATGGACGACATGCTCGACCGGTTCCGAGCCGTCGCCGAAAAGATCATCTACTCCCCGCCGGCCATCCCCGTCGTCTCCACCCGGACCGGCGACCTCGGCCTCCAGGTCGGGCTCACCACCCCCGACCACTGGGTACGCCACGTCCGCGAACCCGTCCGCTTCCTCGACGCCGCCCGTCGCCTGCACCGCGAAGGCGCCGTCGCCTACCTCGAACTCGGCCCCGACGCCGTCCTGACCGCGCTCCTGCCGGCCTG
>NZ_CDWTMO010000268.1:0-3301 GCF_977946435.1 Frankia sp. CgKIO3
ACTTATTTAATGACGATCCCTTAGCGCAGACCAGAAGCCTCGGGCTGCCCGTCTTCGAGGCGATGCTCCGGGAGAGCAACAAGCACTTCGCCGGCGCGGCCCGCGCCCAGCTCCCCGCCATTCTCACCGAGCAGCTCAGCCGGGAACTCGCCTGGGAACTGCAGAGCCTGGTCGAGGAGTTCCTCAAACGCATCCGGACGGCGAACCATGGCTCCTGACAGTCGGCCCGCCAGCCACCCGGGTCGGGATGCGGCCCGTCTCGGGGCCGTTCTCCTGCGCCAGGCGTCCGATCTGCTCGACACCCTGGACGTCCGGCAGCTCGACGATCTCATGGCGGGTCGGGCGCGGCTCGCGGTCGTCCCCACAGCCACACCCACGGCTACGGCTACGGCTACGGCTACGGCTACGGCAGCAGACCCGGGCGGTCGTGCCGCGGCGGACGGCTCCCGGCTCCCGGCGTCCGTGGACGTCGAGAAGCTGCACGCGACACTGGTCGCCGCCGCGAGCCGGGAGGAAGCCCGGGAGCACCTGGCCGCCCTGGGCCGGATCCCGGTCCCGCAGCTACGGGCCCTGGCGGGCGCCCTGGGTGTCGACGGGGTCGGCGGCAGGGATCCGAAAGCCACCGTGATTCGAAAAATCGTGGACGGGACCATCGGTTTCCGGCTCAGCTCCCGGGCGATGCTGGCCGGGGAATCCGAACTGTAGGATTTCCGATCACCACCCCAGCGCCCCCAGCGCCCCGCGGCCCTTCCTGGCCTGTCCCGGACGGACGAGGAAGGGGTGCGCGGACGGGGTGCCGCGCGGACGGGTCAGCCGGCGTGCGCGGGGACGACCTCGACGTCGGCGGTCGACTCCCGCCCGGCTCGGATGAGCACGACGATCACCACCGCAGCGAGCGCGATGAGGATGGCTCCCCACAGGAACGCCGTGGTGTAGCCCTCGATCTGCGCCTGGTCAAGGAGGGCCTTCCCACCCCGCCCGTGATCGGCCAGGTAGTTGGTGACGGCCGTCGCGTAGACGGTGTTGAGCAACGCGGTGCCCAGCGACCCGCCGATCTGCTGCGTCGTATTGACCAGCGCGCTGGCCACCCCCGCGTCGTGCGGGGCGACCCCGATCAGCGCGAGGTTCGACAGGGGCACGAACGAGAAGCCCATGCCGATGCTGATCAGCAGCTCGGAGGGAAGAATGTGCACGACGTAGCTCGAATCCGTCCCGATCGCGAGGAGCAGCGCCATCCCGACCGCCGCGAGCGTCGTGCCGGCGCCGGCGAGTACCCGGGGCCCGACGCGCGGCAGGAGCTGGCTGGCCAGCCCCGCGGAGACGATGATCCCGCCGCTGAACGGCAGGAACGCGAAGCCGGTCTTCAGGGCGCCGTAGCCGAGCGTCTGCTGGAAGTAGTACGTCAGGAACAGGAACATCGCGAACAGGCCGGCCCCGGTCAGCAGCGAGGCCAGGAACGAGCCGCCGCGGTTGCGCTCCCACGGCACCCGTAGCGGCAGCAGCGGCGCGCTGGTGCGGGACTCGATGACGACGAAGGCCGCGAGCAGCACGACCGCACCGACCAGCAGCCCGATGGTGCGGGCGTCGCCCCAGCCGTCCTCGGCGGCCACGGTGAAGCCGTAGACCAAGGCCACCAGGCCCGCGGTCACCGTCACCGCGCCGGGCAGGTCGTAGCGGGTCTTGCCCTGCGCCCGGCTCTCGCGCACCACGGGCAGCGCGAGAGCCGCGGTGATGAGCGCGATCGGCACGTTCACCAGCAGGCACCATCGCCAGGAGGCGTACTCGGTGAGCAGGCCGCCGACGATAAGACCGATCGCGGCGCCACCACCGGAGATCGCTCCGTACACGCCGAACGCCTTCGCCCGCTCGCGGCTTTCAGTGAAGGCGACGGTGATCAGCGACAGCGCGGCCGGCGCGAGCAGGGCCGCGAACGCACCCTGCAGCGCCCGCGCGGCGAACAGCAGGCCGGCGTTCGGGGCCAGGCCGCCCAGCGCCGAGGCCAGCGCGAAACCGAGGAGTCCCCAGCTGAAGGCCCGCTTGCGCCCCAGGTAGTCGGCGACGCGCCCGCCGAGCAGCAGCAGACCGCCGAAGGCCACGGTGTACGCGGTGACGATCCATTGCCGGTTCGCGGTGGAGATGTCGAGATCGGCCTGCGCGTGCGGGATCGCGATGTTCACGATCGAGGCGTCGAGGACGACCATGAGCTGCGCGACAGCGATGATCCAGAGCGCGAGCCAGCGCCGTGGATCGGGCGAGCCGTCCGCCGCGTCCACCGGACGGTCCTCCGCCTGGTGGTCGAGGGTTGTGGTCACAGGGAAGCTCCTAGCCGATCGGACCTGAAACGGGGACGAACGAACGCCACGAGTTCGCGCGAGGCGACCCGGTGCGGTGGGGATGGTGCCGGTGGACGGCGCCCCGGGACCGGGCGGTCCGTGGCGGCGTCGGTGACGCGACGGTGACAGGGGCAGGGCTATCGAACGAGCGTTCGAGCCGAGAATAGCTCAGGTGTTCGAGTTGGCCCCGGACGGGGGTGTTCCGGGCCGGAGTGTCGTTCCGGGCCGGCCAGCCAGTAACGGCATGAGCACGTCGTCCACCATATGATCGACGAACGCGCCGTCGAGCGGCTCACCGGTGACGAGCAGGCGACAGAAAATCATCGCCATGACGATCTCCATGATCACGTCGAAATCGGCCGACGCAGAGATCTCCCCCCGTTGCGAGGCCCGAGCGAACATGCAGCGGCCGATCTTCGCCTTGTTCTGCAGGATGTTGGCCTGCACGACCGCAGCCAGCCGCGGGGACTCGCTCGCGGCCCGGAGCACGCCAATGAGCAGCGCACCGTCGGGACCGGTAATCGTGTCGACCATGAGGCGCACCTCGGCGGCCAGGTCGTCCCGCAGGCACCCGGTGTCAGCCGGGACGCGGTCGCCGGGACCATGCCGCCGCAGGGCCTCCACGACCATCTCGTCCTTGCATGACCATCGGCGGTAGATCGTCGCCTTGCTGGCCCGGGCCCGGGCCGCGACGGCGACCATGCTCATCCGCTCATACCCGACCTCGACGAGCAGTTCCAGCGCGGCGTCCAGGATCGCCCGCTCCCGGGCATCGTCCCGGGGCCGGCCAGGCCCGGCGCCACTCGGCGGGGAAATCGGTCTTCACCCTTCCGTCTCGGACGCTTCTCCGGAGTCGACGCGCATGGCCGCGACGCCGAGGAGAAGACGCAATGAACATTACCCTAACCATAGAAACAGTACCGTACTGTACTGAAAATGCCAGCTCCCCACACCGTGTGGCGCTGGTC
>NZ_CDWTMO010000269.1:0-3284 GCF_977946435.1 Frankia sp. CgKIO3
TATACCTATGTCCGGGCGAAGGTTCCACCTTTTTGAATGAACCATCGAACCTACCCCGGATGATCAAGACCCTGCCCCTACAGGTCCCGGCACCGACCAGGCAGCCGCCCCAGGCCAACGGGGCTGTAGAGCCCAGCGGGCCGGGACTCTCCCGCCCGCTGGGTCGGTCTCTTCAGCTATCCCGCCGCTTCCTCCTGGACGTAGCGGGCCAGCACGGCTTCGATGCGGTCGACTAGCCGGAAGTCCAGGTCGGTGATCCGCTGCCCGGCGCTGTAGGTGGTGAGACTGAACGTCAGTTCTCCCCAGCGCAGTTCGACGTCCGGGTGGTGCTCCAGTTCCTTCGCGGACTCGGCCACCGTGCCGAGAGCTTCGATCGCGGCATAGTACTCCACGGGGAACGTCTTGTGGATCTCTTCGCGGTCGGTGGCCTTCACCCATCCGTCCAGCGCGGCCAGGCGTCGGGGGACTTCCTCGGCCGGTAGCGGGTCGCGCAGTCCCACGCTCGTTGTCCCTTCCTACAGTGTCGCCAGCAGAGCTTTGACCTGTCGTCCGGTCTCATGGTCATACCATGGCGTGAGGTGGCGCCAAACGCCGTGGAGCTCCTGCCGTAGCCGTGCCGAACTGGTCTCCCTGGCGACGGTGACCGCGTGCGTCACCGCGTCCGCGGCGGCCTCTGGGTTCCCGGCCTGAGCATGCGAGGTGGCCTGCCGTGCCTGGTAGACGCCCTTGTCCCGGCGGGCTGCGGCGGGCAGGGCAAGAGATGACCTGCTCCCACAGCGGCAGGGCCTCGCGACCGAGACCGAGACGGTTGTAGCAGGTGGCCCGCTGCACCTCGATGTAGCCGGGGGTGCGCCGGCAGGTGTTGAACCATGGATAGTCGTCATCGACGCGGACCAGCAGCGCGGCGGCCTTGTCCAGGGCGTAGTCTGCGCCGCGCCGGTCGCCGATGAGGGCGTAGCCGTGGGCTGTCTGCTGCATCGCCTGTACCCGGACCTTCGCACACAGGCCGTTCTCGTCCGTCAGGGCCGCGCTGGTCAGGTCGAGGGTGCCGGGTCCGTCCTGCTGGTCAGTACAGATCATCGCCTTGTTCGTCAGGGTGTGCCGGACGAGCTGGGTGTCTCCCACCCGGTGAGCGAGTTCGAGAGCCTGGTTCGCCCAGTGCGACGCGCTCACGAGGTCCCCGGCATCCTGGTAGAGCCAGGTCGTCAGGCCCGCGTAGGCGACGCTCGTGCGCAACAGGGCGTGCCGTTCAGGGCCCCGGGCCACACGCAGGAACTGCCGGATGAGTTCCTGCTGCACCAGCACCGACGGAATCACGGTGTGCGGCCCCAACGCGGCATCGGCCCGGTAGTAGCCGTCAAGCTGAGCCGCCAGATACTCGATGGCCTCAGGCGCAACCTGCTGATACGACGCCAAGGGCATGACTGCGCCCCCAACCAGGAACCCGGCACCGCTTCCCGCGAGGAACGTGCGCCGGCCGATGGCCACGATGACCACCTCCCCTACGTGTGCGATCACCCGGTACGGGTCGACCGGCGGACCCGCACTGTCTGCTGGCGGTACCCCGAGGATGCCGGGAACCGCCGGTGCGGTTGGCGAGACCACCGGGGCAGGGGCGAGAGCCGCCTCGCTGGAGCGTGGCCGTGGGAGCTTGAACCACAGCGTGTCTTCCGGGATGCGCAGGACCTCGGCCCACCGGATGAGCTTCGTAAGGTCGGTCACCGGCTCACCCGACTCGATGCGGCTCAACTGGGTCTGAGTGATGCCCATCCACCCGGCCACCGTCTCCTGAGACAGGACAACGGTGTGATGAGGGTGGTTGCGGTAGGCCGCGATCACCCGGCCCATGTGCCGCTCATCGAGGGCGTCCCAAAGAATTCGTAATGAAATAATTAATGCAAGCCAATATGCGTCTTCGCAGGTCACGGGCTCGCGAGGACCACGAAGTGAACAAGTTATTTCATTCCGAATCCAAAGCTGATCGGAGGCGGTCCAGGATTCGACCGGCACCTCCGACGCAGCCGTGCCACGTTCCCGAGCCCGGCGCTGGCAGGGCTCACACGATCCCCGGTCGTTGTCCCGGGCAAGGCGGGTGCCACACCGGCAGTAGCGAGAATCGTCTACCTGGTCACTCATCGCAGTGACGCCCCTTCGTGACCTCCCAGGCCCGGATCGTGCTCACGCAGTCTATCCAGCGCCGCGGGCCGCTCAATACCTGCGATGCATGGCGCCCATGCATTCCACGTCTAGTGATCACGAATCGTTGATTTCACACTTGCCCCCAGGCCCCGAGGCCGGGTCGAGGAAAACCGTTCTTCAGATGACTACGGCGGGCTCCTCGGCCTCGGGTGCCGCTCCAGGCGGAACGTCGAACGAGGGAGAAGGCGGACGGTGGAACGGATGAGCGGAGGCTGGCCGGGTATCCCGCGACTGTCAGGTGATGTTCCCTTGAGGATTCTGCGATTGCAGAGCGATGTTGCCGTCACCGCGATGGAAGAGCTGGAAAGCAAGCTCATCGACTACAAGGGCCATGTCCCAGCCGAGCCCCTTGAATACGCCGCACTACTGGAACGAATCGAGAACATCACGGAGGAGGCTCGATGGATCAAGAACCAAATAGTCAAGATCACGGATGGAGGGGAACTGAACTCGGGGAAGTGATCGCCCGGCGCATCCGGCCCTACGCTGTCCTGAACGTCTACGGTGTGCAGGTCGCCACCTTCGCCACCTGGAACGACGCACACGTCTGGGCACACGAGAAACTACAGGACCCCGACGTCATTCTCCCCTTGGAGGTGGAGGACCGGACGCAGCGGATCACGCGGCGCATCACACGAGAGACGTGCGAACTCATCGCCTGGAGGATCTTCACGAAGGTCGGCGGCTGCGAGCCGATGAACGGAGCGGCCGACCCATCGCCTCGCACCCTCGACGAGAATCAGCCCTATAGCAACTCCCCTGTGTAATTCCCTCCTGATCTGGGAGTCGACCGAACGTGGACGAGATGGACGGCAGCCTGACCCTCGACCTGGCCGCGCCCGCGACGATCGTCGCCGAGCCTTCGGCGAGGAGACGCATTGAGCAGTACTTCCTGGCGGTCAACAACGCATTCCCGTCGGCGCACGATGTGGCGACCATCGTCATCACTCACATGCTGCCCGACTGACCCTTCTTCCTGGACGCGGTGGCGCGAGGGAACGATCTGATATCGATTCTTCCCAAGCCGAAGTCCTGTGACCCGGCGACGCGGGCCACCATCAGCGGCCGGTACCACTGCGATGACC
>NZ_CDWTMO010000270.1:0-3252 GCF_977946435.1 Frankia sp. CgKIO3
ACGAGTCGCTGCTGGAACTGGTGCCGGACCCGGATTTGCCGGCCCGGCGGTTCCGTCTCGTCGACGCGCCGGGCAACGAACGCAAGACCACCGGCTCGTATTTCACCCCGAACGCGCTCATCGACTCGCTGCTGAGGACCGCGCTGGACCCCGTGATCGACCGGTACGCGGCCTCCGGCATTCCCGCGGACCTCCTGCGGATCACCGTGGTGGACCCGGCCTGCGGCTCCGGGCACTTCCTCGCCGCCGCCGCGCACCGGATCGCCCGCAGATACGCGATCATGGACCGGGGAGACGACGAACCGTCCCGGGCGGAGATCGTGAAGATCCTGCCCGAGGTCGTCGCGCGGTGCGTCTACGGGGTCGACATCAACCCGCTGGCGGTCGAGATCACCAAGTTCTCGCTGTGGCTGGCGTCCGTCGAGCCGAACCGCCCGCTCGCCTACCTCGAACATCACATCAAGGTCGGCAACGCCCTGCTCGGCGTGACCCCGATGCTGCTGGACGGGGGAATCCCCGACGCCGCCTTCAAGGCGTTCGGCGACGATGATGCCAGCCGGGTCAGGGCACTGCTGGCCGACAACCACGGTGCGGTCTTCCTGGAGGCGCGGAAATCCGCCGACATCAGTCACTTCGCCAACCTGCGCGGTCGGCAGGAGCTGCGTGAGATCATCGATCTGCGTGCACTGTCCCTGTCGGATGTCCGTGAGCAGGCGCGGCGGTACGAAGCCCTGAAGGCCATGCCCGAGCGCCGCCTCCACCTGCTGGCCGCCAACGCCTGGTGCGCCGCGTTCGTCTGGCCGAAGCACGAGGGTGGGCCACCGGCGATCACGAATCAGCTCCTGTATCCGCTGATGGCTGGTTCGAAGGAGTTGTCACCGGAGCTGGCGAAGCTCCTGGACGACATCACGGACCGGTACCGTTTCTTCCATTGGCATCTGGAGTTCCCGGATGTCTTCCGCACGGATGACGATCCGGACGCTCCCGACGCGAACCCGGGCATCGGCTGGCGCGGCGGCTTCTCCTGCGTCCTGGGTAACCCGCCGTGGGAGCGGGTGAAGCTCCAGGAGAAGGAGTTCTTCGCGCACCGGGACGAGAAGATCGCCAAGGCCCCGAACAAGGCGGCCCGGCAGCACCTGATCGACGCGCTGAAGGAGAGCGAGTTCGCCTCCGACCGTGCCCTGTACGCCGACTTCCAGGATCACCTGCGGGAGTCCGCCGGCTGGTCGCAACTGCTGCGGGACTCGGGCCGCTACCCGCTCACCGGCCGCGGCGACGTCAACACCTACGCTGTCTTCGCCGAGACGGCCCGGACCGTCCTCGGCCCGCACGGTCGTGCCGGCCTGGTGCTGCCCACCGGCATCGCCACCGACGCCACGACCGCACCGTTCTTCCAGGACGTCGTCGAGCAGGAGTCGCTCGCCGGGCTGGTGGAGTTCGAGAACGAGGAGTTCCTACTCAGCCGCGCGGTGGACCACCGAGTCCGGTTCTGCCTTCTCACTCTCGCCGGGCGTCAGGCCGGAGCCGACCGGGTGCCGTTCGCCTTCGGATCACGGCGGATGGTCGACGTGGCCGACCGCCTGTTCACCATGACACCGGCCGAGATCCGTCTCCTCAACCCGAACACCAGGACCGTCTCGATCTTCCGGTCCCCGCGAGACGCCCGCATCACCCTGGACATCTATCGCCGCGTACCGATCCTCTGGCAGGATGCGCCGCCGTCGAACCCGTGGAATATCTTGTTCAAAGCCATGCTGCACATGGCCAACGATAACGTCTTCACGCGAGGGTCGGGCGAGGACGCCGAGTACATGCTCCCGCTGATCGAGGCGAAGATGGTCCACCATTTTGACCATCGGTTGGGAACGTACGAGGGGCAGACCCAAGCTCAGGCGAACATGGGAACCCTGCCCCGGACGACGCCCAAGCAGCACGCCGACCCGGACTTCGTCACGCTGCCGCGCTACTGGGTCGCCGAGGAGAAGGTCGAGAAGACGCTCGGCGAGCGGTGGGACCGCGGCTGGCTGCTCGGCTGGCGCGACATCGCCCGCGCCTCCGACGAACGGACCTTGATCAGCGGCGCGATTCCGCGTTACGCCGTGGGAGACAAGTTCCTCCTCGCATCGCCATCCGAACGGGGAGCCCTTCTGCAGGCAAACTTCTCCGTGTTCGTGCTCGATTACTGTGCCCGACAGAAATTCGCTGGCACCTCGTTCAAGTACTTTCTCATGAAGCAGCTTCCCGTGCTGCCGCCGGAGCGGTATGACGAGCCGGTGGGGTGGCTGGCGGGGGAGGCACCGGCGCGGTGGATCGAGGCGCGGGTGCTGGAGCTGACGTACACCGCCTGGGACATGCGGCCCTTCGCCGAGGACCTGGGTGATTCCGGGCCGCCGTTCGTCTGGGACGAGGAACGCCGGTTCGAGCTGCGGGCGGAGCTGGATACCGCCTACTTCCACCTCTACGGCGTTGACCGGGATGACGTCGGCTACATCCTGGACAGCTTCCGGGCCTTCCGGAACAACGATCCGGAGCGGTTCGAGCGGACGAAGGCCCGCATCCTCGCGATCTACGACGCGATGGCCGCCGTGGAGGCTGATGGGCTCGCCTACGTCAGCCCACTGGCTCCGCCGGCCGGCCTCGGCCGCCGCCACTCGGCCACTCTCGCCGCCTTCGGCGCGCACAAGGCACGGAGCCTGCTCCGGGCGACCAGTACGCCATCTGGTAGCCGTCCCCGGATCTCTGCGTACGATCTCAGCGCCGATCTGACTCCACCCGATCCCGACGACTCTGTCGGGCCGCCAGGATCAGCCGCGAAGCCTCACAGGTCGGTATAGCGATCGACATACAGAGTGGGCTTCTTGTCGCCGAAGATTCGCTTGATCTCCTCTTTCTCCTTCTCGCGCATCCGCTTCTTGACGGCCTCCCATTTATCCGGGTCGAAGGTTTGGAGTCGGTCCATCCCTTCATCGAACTCCTGTGAACGGCGAGCGTCGAACTCCTCGTCGGTTTCCTTGCCTTCCATGCTATGCTCCTTTTTCTCGTGAAACTATCGGTCGGATATTCGGATCGCATAGGATTTGCATTGAAATAACTTGATTATTCTATATCGGGTCTACGGGAAGTGAACATGTAGTTCCACTCGCCGTGGAAACTGTCGCGTTCGAACGGAATCTCCTCCTGTTCCTTCTTGGATAGCTTGATCCCTGTCGGGTAGTCGGCCGGGTCGAGTGCGTACCGGACGACGAGCCTGTC
>NZ_CDWTMO010000271.1:0-3190 GCF_977946435.1 Frankia sp. CgKIO3
GGCATTGAGGCATCTCCCCGACGCAGGAGATGGCGCTCGCGATACTTCGGACCGGCCGAGCACTGACGAGCGACGAGTACAGGATCGAACTGTCGGTAGACAGCAAAATCGCCCGCCGCGAGCTGGGGGATCTTGTCCACCGCGGTTTGGTCAAAATGGTCAACCAGCGCAGATGGGCACGGTACGTCCTGGACGACGCGGCCGAGGACTCAAATCCGACACCTTTCTCCGAGATCCCCGAGCGCCTGCCGCGACACGAATCCGCGAGGACTGCTCACAGTCAGGAGACCCATGAGCTTAATCTGCGGAAGCAGCGGGTTCTGGAACTCCTGGCCGTCGAGTCGCCCCTGACCCGCGCGGAGATCGCCGTCCGCCTTTCCCTGACCGACCGACAGGCCAGCTATGCGCTGACCAAGCTGATCTCCGACGGCCTGGTCGTCAGAACAACAGCGGCCTACAGCGATCCGAACGCCGCGTACCGGCTCACAAGCACGCCGGCCTGAGTACCAGGGGACACTTCGTGGTCGCGAGCGACATGTTCGTTCTCTCCGGACTCTGTTGGTCTAGCACCATGCCAATCAACAGTGCCAACGGATCGTTGGTCGGCAGCTCGTCGGCCTTGGCGATCTGACCCAGATGCAGTCCCACCACACAACCGTAGGCTACCAAGCTGCTCGTCGGCGTCGGCGTCGGCGTCGGCGTCGGGGTCGGGGTCGGGGTCGGCGCGGGCCGTAGGCCAGTTGAGGCGGTTGACTCTCCAGTTAGTGGAGGCTCAATGATCGGTTCCATGATGATCGGCCAGCTTGCGGTGAGCACCGGGCTCTCGGTACGGACGTTGCGGTTCTACGCCGACGCCGGAGTGCTGCCCGAGCAGGGACGCACGACGGCGGGATACCGGCTGTTCGGGCCCGACGCCGTGGCCCGGGCGCGGCTCATCCGCACCCTGCGCGAGCTCGGCGTCGGCCTGGACGACATCAAGCGGGTGCTCAGCGCCGAAACGTCGCTGGATGAGGTGGCCGCCGAGCACGTACGCGCCCTCGACGCCCAGATTCGCGTGCTGCGACTGCAGCGCGCGGTACTGCGCGCCTTCATCGGATCCACCGACCCCGAGGAGCTCCAACGTATGACCGACCTGACCAACCTGACGACCGAACAACGTCGGCGGATCATCGACGACTACCTCGACGCTGTCTTCGGCGACAACCCCAGCGCTGTCGCCGACAAGCTGGCCATGGGCGCACCCGAGCTGCCCGAGGACCCGACCCCGGAGCAGGTCGCAGCCTGGGTGGAGATCGTCGAACTGCTGCGCGATCCCGACTTCATCGCCACCAGCCGCCGGATGGCCGAACGAGCCCGCGCCGAAGGGCCAGAGCCGGACGTGGCGCAGTTCGAGGTCGGCAAGGCTGTCGGCGAACTCGCCGGTCCCGCTGCCCGGGCCGGGGTCGACCCCGCCTCCCCTGAGGCCCTGACCGTGGTCGAGCGTCTCGAAGCCCTCGGCCCGACCCCGGCGGAAGACCGCACGCGCGTGGCCGACCGCATAGAAGCCTTCACCGACCGCCGCGTCGGCCGCTACTGGACCCTCGTCGGCATCATCAACGGCTGGGCCCCCAACCAGGCCCCCAACGACATCATCGGCACCTGGGAGTGGTATGTCCGAGCCCTGCGCGCCCACGCCTGACGCCCGGACCCTCGCGGCTCCTCCGCCCGAGCGTCCGCCCCAAGGCAGGCGCTCGGGCGAAGATGAGCGCTGACGACTACCACCCGAGCGCTGCCACCCGTAGGGATGGGAGGTCTTCGGCGAGGTCGACGTTGGCGCCGAGAGCAGCGAGTCGCCCCAGCCGCCCGTTGTGTTCGACCCTCGTGAGCTGGCCGATGTGGTCGTCACCGCTGGCTGGGGTGGCCATGGCAGTGCCAGTTCAACACCGGGGCGGTCGCGTGAGACGCGGACGACCTGCTGATCGACGTACCGACTAACCGTCGCGGTCTGGTGGTACGGCTAGTCGCCACAACGCGTTCCGAGATCGGGGCGCCCCTATCAGCTCGGCCTGCCCGATCCGACGCAGCCGCGCAAGCGTCTGGCGGGCCTGCTCGTCGGTAAGGCCAGCCCGGCGGGCAATGTCGACGCGGCTGGCCGGTGTGCTGGCCAACACAGCCAACACAAGATCATTCCGTGTCCGTCCACGGTCAAGCTGCTTCGTTGCCCGGCCGGCGTGGGGACTCAGCCGGTAGGTGGCGCTTCCCCGGTCTCCTTCCTGCACCAGCAAGCCGCGGGCGCGCAGTTCTTTGAGTTGTGTGGTCGCCGTTCGACTGTCCGCGACGCCGGTCGCACCCCGGTAGCTGACGTTGGTCAAGGTCTCCCCGCGGCGAGTGAGCGCCAGCGCGGTGAGCTGCGCACCCGTGAGCCCGGCGATGTTCAGCGTGGACAACCAGTCCCTGGTCTCCTCGTCGAGCAGCGCGTGGTTGGGAATCGTCACGGTGAAGGCCGCGATGTCGTCCTCGAAGACCGGCGGCTCCATGCCCGCCTCGGCGAGCGCCGCACGGACGCGCGCGATGCCGGTGCCTCGGTTCTCGCACACTGTCCGGCCTGGATCGAGCGGGGTGTCCTCCAGGATCTTGAGCAGGACAGAATTGCGTGATGACGGTGGCACTGTGCCGAGTCCAAGCTCTCGTAGGCTCACTGGTCCAAAGAGCCCGCCCGGGTTCCGGATCTGCAGCCGGTCAGGGTAGAGCTCTACCTGCATCTGAGCACCCTGGGCTGACGGCGAGTAGTCACGGTGCACCAGGCTGTTCACCAGGGTTTCTCGGAGCACCTCCTCGGGATACTCCCATTCATCAACACGAAACATTCCGGCGATAATTCCGCGCTGCTTCATGTGCCGTTTCAGGATTCCTATGACATCGCGCACGATCACAGGTATCGGACCGTCTACGGAACGGTTGTCCAGGAACCGCTCCCCACGCGGCCCCGGCCGGGCAGGATCAGGCGTCGGGAAGACCACCACCGTGGCGTTCAGTTGCGGGAAGTACTGCTGCGGATAAACTCCGAATGCCAGTAGGCCGGCGAGTGTGGGCCGAGGACCGTCGTCGGTCTCCCGGAACACGTTCAGAAGGCGCAGGACCTCCGCGTCAGATTTTTCCCCGAACACACTCCGTTGCTCCCGGACCCGGGCGATAAAGGCACGTAGGAATC
>NZ_CDWTMO010000272.1:0-3145 GCF_977946435.1 Frankia sp. CgKIO3
AGATCAAATGATCAACTTATTTAATGATGATCCCCTAGTGCCCCCGGCCACCGTCTGCGGCATCGGGCCGAGACGAGAGGGTGAGTTTCGGGTGATGCTGGGTTTGACGCGGCGAACAGGCGGTAGGTAATGGCTGTGGTAATGCGGCGCACCTGACGCGCGCGGGCCGGGAGGACCCGGTCCGGCTGTTGGCTCGGCGAGCGAGGAAGTGGTTATGGACTATCCGTTGCTTAATGCTTTTCTAACAGTTCTGTTTATCTTTTTGTTTGCCGCCTGGATCTATTTCCTGTTTGTTATCTATGCTGATATCTTTCGTAGTCGGGATTTGTCCGGCTGGGGGAAGGCCGGCTGGTCGATCTTTGTCCTCGTGCTTCCGGTCATCGGTATCCTGAGTTACTTGATCGTGCGCGGCGACGGGATGCAGGATCGGATGGTGCTCCACAAGCAGTACGAGGAGGAGGCGGTCCGCGGCTACCTCCGCGCCGCGACCCGCACGACCAGCATTGCTGACGAGCTGGCCAAGCTCGACGACCTGCACCGCCGCGGACTGCTCAACGACCAGGAGTTCGAGCGCGAGAGGGCTAGGATTCTCGCGTGAGTCAGCATGGTCAAGCGGTGGGGAGCATCCATGGACGGTCTCCAGATTCTCCCGCTGGCAATCACCATGATGATCGGACCACAGATCATGTCAGCGATCATCTTCGTTACCACGCCACGAGCCGGGCGGGTATCTCTGGGGTTCCTGGCCGGTGTGGCGGTCGCGACAGCGACCGGTGTGGCCGTCATGATGGGCCTTGCTGCACTGCTAGACAGCGCTGTCGACCTGGGCAGCCCGAGGAGTAACGGTTCAGCCGGCCAGATCATCCAGTACGTACTGGTGGGCCTGTTGGCAGCCGCCGCCGTGAAGAACTGGGTGCGGCGCGAAACGGTGGAGCCGCCGAAATGGCTGACAACGCTGATGGCGGCAGATCTGATGAAGGCGTTCCAAGTCGGACTGTTCGTCATTCTGCTGATGCCTTCGGACATCGTGATTATGATGACGGTTGGAATACATCTGCAGCAGAACAACGCGTCCTATGCGGCAGCACTCCCGTTCATCGGGATGACCGTTACGGTGGCGGCACTGCCGCTGCTTGCCCGGCTACTGTTCCATAGACGGACAGAAGTCGCCGCACCGCGCGTCCGAGACTGGATGAACACCCACAGCTGGCTCATCAACATCATCGTCTGCATCATTTTCATCGCCCTCATCATCGACTGAAGCGGCTGCCTGAGTCCCCGCCCCGGAGGGCGAGCGCCGCACACAGGGCATTCGGCGGATCCGGCGATGAACCCGGTGCTGTGGGGAGGACGCCATGCCCCGGAGCTGGCGTACGAGTAATAACAATCTTGCGTCGCGGCCGTCTGGCGGCGCTGGCGCTCACCGCAGCGGCGCGCTGCGGCGGCCAATCAGGACGCTCTGTGCGCGCGTCGGGACAGCCCGGGTGCGTGCAGGGCAGTCCTCGGTAGGAGACCTGGCGTCCAGACTACATGAGGCGGATCTGATTAACAGGGCGATGAATCTCGCCGCGATGATCCTGATGATTTTCTTTCCTTTTGTCATCACGCTGGCGGCGCTGTCGCCGCTGCGGCAGGGCGGTGCGGCGGACATAATCATCGCGCGCATGGGGTTGAGCCATGATGCGGCGATGGCCGTGGAACGACTCTTTACCCCGCGGAGCGGAACCGTCATCACTGGCTGGACAGTACTGGGAGTGCTCTGGCTGATAATTGGCGGACTGAGTCTGGCTGCGTCCGTCCAGTCCATTTATGTGCGGGTCTTCAGGCTGAAGCCATTCGGGCTACGCGGCCTACTGGCCCAGGTCGTCTGGCTCTGCGGACTGATCTTCTTTCTTGTCGCTACCACGAGTCTCGGGGCGCTGCTCACCGGCACCGTGGCTGGTCAGGTCTGCTACGGCCTGGTAGCCACCGTGATCCTGGCGCTCTTCTTGTGGGTCGGGGTCCGGGTGCTCACCATCGGCCGGATGAGCTGGCGGGACTCGTGGCCGACAGCCCTGTTCACGACGATCGGCCTGACTGGTCTGGGTGTCGTCAGCCGGCTGGCATTCTCGGCTTCCATCGTGGCGAACGAGCGTAGCTATGGTGGGATCGGGGTTGTGTTCACCATCCTGTCGTGGCTGATCGGTTTCGGTGTTGTCCTCATCGGAGGGGTAATCGTCGGCACGTGGTATCTCGACACCGAGCTGTCGGTCGCCGGCATCCTCAGAAAGTTTCATATCGGGAGGAGGATGGGCCGAGACCAAGCCCGGAAATCATGAGATGAGCCGGTGCGCGGATCGATGCCGAGGGCTACAAGGGCCAATGACGTGTGACCTGGTGTTGATCGTGTCTGGCGGACAGCAGGAGGTGACGCCGTGTGAGCGGCTGATCTGGTCAACCGGCGTCCTGCCATCTTACTCTAGGTTCAGGGCGTCAACGTCGCCTCCATAGGGTCCAAGCCGGGCACCCGCATCGGCCGCAATCCGAGCCGGGCCGGTAGTGCTCGTGGTCATGACGCGCATGGCCGCAGCGGCAGTGCAGGACAAGCAGACCGCGGATCGACCTCACAGGGCCACCTCCGTCCGGATGGGAGTGATAAGTGAGTTAACTGCCTAAATGTCGTATGTGAGCCAATCTGCCTGGTATGTCTAGACGTTCGGGCGGAGATCGTCCAGGTCGTCCTTCCCGGCCGGCCCGGGGACGCCTGCCTGGCTCTCGTCCGCGACTCGGCGCCCTCTCCGCGTGACCACCCCGAGGCTCGGCCCGGTTACGACCGGGTGGCCCGAGGAACGTCTGTGACGGGGCGGTTTATCGTCTCCAGATCCTGAGCGCCGTAGCAAGCGACCCATCGGGAGACGATAGGGATCATGAGTATCTCGAGCGGGACCGGGGCATCGGGCACCTCGGCCGGGCGCCACGCCGACGGGCGGCGGGGGGGAAACGCGCCGCCCGAGGCGAACGAGCGCGCTGTCATCCGGCGCCGGTGGTGGCCACGCCCGGCGGTGCGGCCGAAACCCGGTCTGTCCGGCGCCCGCCGGGGCCTGTCCGCCCGGTCTGGTCCGGTCGGTCGGGGGCCCGCCGCCTCTCCCGCCTCTCCCGTCCCTCC
>NZ_CDWTMO010000273.1:0-3136 GCF_977946435.1 Frankia sp. CgKIO3
CATTCCTGTTCGGCGGTGGCGGTGGCGGTGGGGGGCAGGCCGAGTTCGGTGAAGAAGGTGCGTAGCGGGAGCTGGAAGGCGGCCCGGAACTGGTGGAGGGTGAGTTTCGGGAGGCCGTGGCCGTGTAGGACGGCGTTGGTGGCGTGGTGGGCGCGGTCGGTGTCGGCCATAACGGTGCCGTTCCAGTCGAACACGAGCAGGGTGCCGGTCGGGGTGTGGGTCATGCGGGGGCGCTCACCTTGTGGAGGAGTGGAGGAGTTGGTCGGCGGTGCCGTCGGTGCCGGCGTGGTGAGGACGAAGCCGGCGTGGCTTGTCCCGCTCGGCTGCGATGCGGCCGGCCGGAGGGTGGGTGTGGGGGGCGGTCACGTTGGGGTTTGGGTTGTCAGGGTTCGGGTTGTTAGGGTTTGGGTGTCGAGGGCGAGGATGGTGCCGTCTACGGTGACGGCGATGGCCGGGTCGATGTCGGTGAGCCAGAGGGTTGTTCCGTCTTCGTAGTCGAGCAGGGCGATTCCGCGTCCGGTGTCGGCGACCGCGAGGCCCCAGGGTGTTGCTACCGGGGTGGCCGGGTTGAACGGTGCGGTGGTCGCGGTGGCCCATCTCGCCTTACCGCTGGTGACATCGAGGCGTACTGTCTGGCCGGGTTTGGGCAGGTACAGTGCCGCGCTTTCGGTGTCGTACAACGGTGTGCCGGTGGGTGTGCCGATGGGTGTGCCAGCGCGGGGAACCATCCGCGAGGGTGAGGAGTTCGACGGCTCCGGCGGGGCGGTCCTCGTGCCTGACCCCGACGATCACCTCGTCGCCGTCGATGCGGGCCGGTGCCCGGTGCCCGGCCCGGTCAGCTGGCGGCGCCAGCGCACCACTCCGTGGCGGCGTGCGGTGGGTGCCGGGGCGGGTAAGGAATACGAACGGCCCCGCCGCGGCCAGCGAGAACGTCCCGTCCGCCGCGCTGGTAGTAACCGTACGGCCGTCGCTGACGAGCACACCGGGACAGGCCCGCCCGTCGGCGGTGACGACACGTCCACGCATGAAGATAGCCTTTCTCGAGATCAGACGCGGAGATACGAGCTGCGACACTCGGTGAGGACGTCGGTTGTCGCCAGCGCGATGCCGCTGCTTTCAGCCGGCACTGCGTTTCGCCCAGCCCCCGGGAGGGCTACGCTGCCGTCCCGGGGGCTGGCCAGGCCCCGCCGCTGGGTGCACCCCGGCTTCGGGGCCAACTCCCCAACCGTAGGGCCACGCCGAAGCCACTTCCTGATCGAACAAGGCCACTATCTACATGCGGATGGCCTCACTGCGCCGCCCGCTTCTTGGCGGATAATCCACCCCCACCTGGATACCCGTATACAACCAGGATAGTTCCCGGCGCACACGATCTCCAGAATAGAGTCGAAATTGTGCTAGCCGACTTATTTAAAGCTTAGTAAGGTCGGTGTTCCGCTGCTTGTGAGCGGGCCCTGCCGGAAAACCAGGCGCGGAGTCCGTCTCGCATTCCGATGCCGGTGGGCTGCCAGTCCACGTCGCGCGCCAGCAGGGTGCGGGCGTTGCGAACGTGCATGCTGCTCAGCACGGTGAGACCGTCAGCGTGTCCTGCCCGGCGCGGCGCGCAGTGACATCCCTCGGTGAAGTAGAGGTCGAGGCCGCGGCGGAGCAGTTCGACCTCTTCCGCGGACAGTTCCGCGGCCCAGGTCTCGTCGGCGCGGGTGCCTCCTGGCCACGGCAGGGTACGGAACAGGTCTGCCTCGCTGACCCGCCCGGCGGGGAGGAACGTATGGATGCCGTCAAGGGGCACCTGACCACAGCTGACTTCAGCCCGGCCGACGATCGCGACGTCTGCGCCGGTCAGCTCCAGCACTCCGCGTGCCACGGCATCGCCGATCAGGCCCGCGCCGGGCATGGCGGGTTCGGTCAACGGCCACTCCAGTTCACCGATGATCTGTCCGCGAAGCTCCGCCAGCGTGTTGCTGCCGGGACCGCTCCAACCGAGCCGATCCTCCTCGCGAGCAGTGACCAGTTCGCCACGAAGATGAATACCGTCATCGTCAATATCCACCACGCCGACCTCGACGCCCATCGCCCAGGGCTGGATGTAGGGCATTCCCGCGACGGTCCCGATCCGGCGCGTTGCTGTTACATGCGCGCCGAACACACCGTCGACGTGCCCGCGAAGAGCGCGACAGAAATCGTGCATCCGCTGGCCGCCGTCCGGCTCGCCAGGTCTTGGAAAAATCCCGTCATGAATTGCCACGAAGGTGTGGTCGACCTGGCCCCGAAGGCCGGCCGCGGTTTCGATCGTCAGCTGCGCCGCGGCGTCGAGATCGCCGAGCTGGTCATAGACCGCCCGGCCGCGCCGTTCGGCCAGGTTGATGCCCACGATCGCGACGGTGCGGCCGCTCGGCGAGCTGACCGTCCAGTACGGTTGGAACACCGGGCCAAGCGCCACCAAGGCCGGGTCCGCGGCAACCAGCGGGAAGGGGATCCGCTGTGCCCATGTCAACACCGCCGCATCACCGAAGTCGAACTCGTGATTGCCCGGGATAGCCGCATCAAAGCCAAGACTGGCGGCGGCCGCCCAACCGAGAACACCTTCGGTCGCTGTGCAGAGCGGTCCTCCGGCGGAGAAGTCGCCGACGTCGATCCAGGCACTTGTCTGCACGTCCTCGCGAAGCCGGTTCACCGTCGCCCGCAACGCCGAGCCGCCGGGCAGCTGCCCCCAGGATGTTGCCTGTCTGCCAAACGATCCAAAGAAGTCGTAGGTGAGGAGCAGGCGGATGTCAGTCATGTGCATGGGCTCCTTCCTGTTCGAGTAGGTGTGGCGAAGACAGGCGCAGGCTCACGTCCTCGTCCTTACATGTTCGGGCCCCATGGAATCTTGGAGCTGGCCGCCTGGGGCACCGGAACTTCCGCCCAGCGGACCATGGGGCCCGAACACCACTCATCCTAGAAAACTTGCCTACCTGCGGTCAGACCGGGCACTTGGTTACCTGCAGCGAATCCTGCTTCGCAGGGTCGTCGATATTGTCCGCGGTGTAGACCTATGGCGGAAGGACGACGCGCTCCTCAACCGGCTTACCTGACGCCGCCGCGACCGCCTTGGGATCGTCATTAAATAAGTTGATCATTTGATCTGTGTTTGGGG
>NZ_CDWTMO010000274.1:0-3108 GCF_977946435.1 Frankia sp. CgKIO3
GCCCAGCCCCGGCTGCGCGCCCTGCACCTGTCCGAGCTGGAGACGTTCGAGACCTACGAGACGCACAGCGCCACGCTGCACCTGGCCGCCGATCGCGTGTACAAGCGCAAGAAGCCGGTGAACCTGGGCTTCCTCGACTTCACCGACCGCCGCACCCGGGAGTCGGTCTGCCGGTCGGAGGTCGCGCTCAACCGCCGGCTGGCCCCCGACGTCTACCTGGGGGTCGCTGATCTCCTCGACGACACCGGTGAGGTGATCGACCACCTGGTCGTGATGCGGCGGATGCCGGCGAGTCGGCGGCTGTCCACCCTCGTCCGCCGGCGCAGCCGGGTCGGCCCGGCACTGCGCACGGTCGCCCGGGCGCTGGCGGTGTTCCACCAGCGGTGCGAGACCTCACCGGAGATCGCGGTGGCGGGGCACCGGGCGACCCTGGAGGGGCTGTGGCGGGAGGGTCTGGAAGGCATCTCCCCCTACCGCGGCACCCTGCTGGACGCGGCGGTGGTCGACGAGATCGGCGAACTGGCGCTGCGCTACCTGGCCGGCCGGGAGACGCTGCTCGGCGATCGGGTGCGCGCTGGGTGGATCCGCGACGGGCATGGCGACCTGCTCGCCGACGACATCTACTGCCTCGACGACGGACCCCGCATCCTCGACTGCATCGAGTTTGACCCGCGGCTGCGCTTCGGTGACGTCCTCGGTGACGTCGCGTTCCTGGCGATGGATCTGGAACGCCTCGGCGCGCCGGAGGAGGCCGCCGAGTTCCTCGATGCCTACCGGGAGTTCAGCGGCGAGGTGCACCCGCGGTCGTTGCAGCATCTCTACGTCGCCTACCGGGTGTTCGTCCGGGCGAAGGTGACCTGTATCCGGGGCGGGCAGGGTGATCCCGACGCGGCCGAGGAGGCCCGCCGGCTGCTGGCCGTCGCCCACCGTCACCTGCGGGCCGGCCGGGTCCAGCTCGTCGTGGTCGGCGGGCTGCCCGGGACGGGAAAGACGACCCTGGCCGGCAGGCTGGCCGGGGTCGGTGACGGCTGGGTGCTGCTGCGCTCCGACGTGATCCGCCAGGAGTTGACCGGGATGCCTCTGCGTGGGGGCGGGCTGGCCGCGGACACCACCGCCGGCGGGTACGCCAGTGCCCTGCGCAACGCCGGCGGCACCGCCACGAGAACCGGAGCCCACGGAACCGGAGCCCACCGCGACGCCGGTACCGGCGCGGTGGGCGCGGTGGGCGTCGCGCCGGCGGGCGGGCCGGTCGCGGACGGCGACCCCGCGACATCCGACCCGCGGTTCGGCACCGGGCGCTACGCCCCCGAGATCACCGACGCGACGTACGCCGAGATGCTGCGCCGCGCCGGGGCGGTTCTCGCCCGCGGGGAACGGGTGGTGCTGGACGCCTCCTGGTCGAGCGCGCGTCACCGCCGGGCCGCCGCCGAGCTCGCCGCAAGCGTCTGCGCCGACCTGGTGGAGCTGCACTGCGTGACGGCACCGGAGGTGGCGGCTGCCCGGATCGGCCGCCGTGCCGCCGCGGGCACCGATCCGTCGGAGGCGACGATGGCCATCCACCGGGCGATGGCGGCCCGCGCTGACCCCTGGCCGTCGGCGACGGTGGTACGCACCGCCGTCCCGGTCACCGAGGCCCTGCAGACGGTCCTCGCCCACCTCGACTGACGCCGCCCGGTGGGTCCGGTGTGACCATCCCGCGCGGCGCCGTCGCGCTTCAGGGCGCCGTCACTTCTCGATGCGGGTGGCGTACACGGCGGCCTGGGTGCGGCTGGACAGCTCTAGCTTCTCCAGGATGGCCGAGACGTAGTTCTTCACCGTCTTCTCGGACAGGTGAATCCGTCCGGCGATCTGCCGGTTGGTCAGCCCCTCCGCGATGAGGACGAGGATCTGGCGTTCCCGCTCGCCGAGGGTGGCAAGCTTGCGGTCCTCGGCCGGGCCCTCCCGCAACCGGGTGAGGACCCGCTGGGTGACGGCCGGGTCGAGCAGGGAACGGCCCGCGGCGATCGTCCGGATGGCGCCGACCAAGTCCGTGCCCCTGATCTGCTTGAGCAGGTAGCCGGCGGCCCCGGCCATGATGGCGGCGAACAGGGCGTCATCGTCGTCGTAGGAGGTGAGGATCAGGCAGCCGATCTCGGGATGCGCCGAGCGCAGGTCCCGGCAGACGTCGATACCGTTGCCGTCCTCGAGGCGGGCGTCGAGCACGGCAACGTCCGGCCTCGTCGCCGGGATCCGGCGCAGTGCCTCCGCCGCGGTGGACGCCTCTCCGACGACCTCGATGTCACCGGTCTCGGAGAGCATCTCGCGGATGCCGCGCCGGACGATCTCATGATCGTCCAGGAGGAAGACCCGTACGGTGCCCACGGTGTCGACGATACTCACGGTGCCGACGATACCGTCCATGGTCGTCGCCCAGACCGGTTCGGCATGGTGCCGGGAGGGTGCGCGGGTGCGGCCGGGCCCGTTGCGGGCCCGTTCGAGCCGTTCGGCGCCTCCGGGTGAACCCGCCCGCGTGAGCGCACCGCCCCCGGCCCGGGGCCCGCAGCGGCTGGCGGCCGCACAACCGGTGAGAGCCGGTGGCTACCCGAGGCGGGCGACGCCGCCGTAGACACTGACCTCGGCATCGGTCGGCACCTCGCCCTCGGCGGCGGGCTCCTCCGGCCGCCACCGAGGGACCATCTCCACTTCGGGGTCGATGAGCTCCAGGCCGGCAAAGAACCATTTCGGCCCGAGTGCGGTGCTGCCCGGGGATGCCCCGGGAGCGGTACGTGGTGAAGAGCTGCTCCATGCCGGGGTTGACGTCGGCGGTGGCGTGGGTGAGCGCCAGATAACTGCCCGACGGCAGGGCCGCCAGCAGCCGGCCGAGGATGCCGTAGGGGTCATCCGCGTCGGGGATAAGATAAAAGATCGCGATCAGGGACAGGGCGACTGGCTGGGTCAGGTCGAGGGTGTCGCGCAGTTCCGGGGCGGCCAGAATGCGCTCCGGGTCGCGCAGATCCGCGTCGAGGTAGGCGGTGCGGCCCTCGGGGGTGCTGGCGAGCAGGGCGCGAGCGTGGGCGAGCACGATCGGGTCGTTGTCGGTGTAGACGATCCGGGCGTCCGGGGCGAGGT
>NZ_CDWTMO010000275.1:0-3077 GCF_977946435.1 Frankia sp. CgKIO3
AACCAGGGGGGAGACCCCGCGTGGCACGGGCCCCGTGGAGACGAGCAGGGACCCCGGAGAAGGTGCACCGGGATCCCTGGACGTCCTTGGCCGGCACGCCGACGATCAGCCGGCGCCGGCCCTCGTCAGCGGCGGGCCACCCCGTCCGCCCGCGCGGCCGCGGCCGTCGCCGCGGCAACGGCCGGGGCGACCCGGTCGTCGAACACGCTCGGGATGATGAGATCCTCGGCCAGCTCGTCCGCGATCACCCCGGCGAGCGCCCTCGCGGCGACGAGCTTCATGCCCTCCGTCACGCGGCTGGCCCGGACGTCGAGCGCTCCCCGGAAGATTCCGGGGAAGGCGAGGACGTTGTTGATCTGGTTCGGGTAGTCGCTGCGACCGGTCGCCACGATCCGCGCGTACTTGTGGGCGACCGCCGGGTCGATCTCGGGATCGGGGTTGGCCATCGCGAAAATGATCGCCTCTGGCGCCAGGGTGGCGACCGCTTCCTCCGGGACCTGCCCGGCGGACAGCCCGAGGAAGACGTCGGCGCCGGCGAGCGCGTCGGTGATGGACCCGGTCAGGCCGGCACGGTTGGTCTCGGCGGCGAGCGCGGCCTTGCTCGGGGTGAGGTTGTCCCGACCGGCGTAGAGGATGCCGCGGCTGTCACCGACCGCGATGTCCCCGATGCCGGCGGCCAGCAGGATGCGGGCCACGGCGGCGCCGGCGGCGCCCGCGCCGGACACCACGGCACGCAGATCACCGAGGGTGCGTCCGGTGAGCTTCGCCGCATTCTCCAGCGCGGCCAGCGCGACGATGGCTGTTCCGTGCTGGTCGTCGTGGAAGACCGGAATGTCGACGCGGTCCTGCAGGAGGCGCTCGATGGCGAAGCAGCGCGGTGCCGAGATGTCCTCGAGGTTGATCCCGCCGAAGCTCGGGGCGAGGCGCGCGACGGTGTCGACGATCTCCTCGACGTCCGTGCAGGCGAGGGCCAGTGGCACCGCGTCCACGTCAGCGAAGTGCTTGAACAGCGCGGCCTTGCCCTCCATCACCGGTAGGGAGGCCGCGGGGCCGATGTCACCGAGGCCGAGCACAGCCGTCCCATCGGTGACCACGGCGACGGTATTCGACCGCCAGGTGTAGTCGTCGGCGAGGGCCGGAGTCTCGGCGATGGCGGTACACACCCGCGCGACTCCGGGCGTGTAGGCCAGGGACAGGTCTTCCCGATTGTTCAGTGGAGCGGTGACGTCGATGCCGATCTTCCCTCCGCGGTGCAGGGCGAACGCGGGATCGTCGTCGGACGGCCGCGGGCTGAGCCCGGCGAGGCCCGACGTGGTGGAACCAAGAGTCGGCTGGTCAGTGGTTGCGGTCACGGAGGTTGCTCCTCGAACGAGCCGCCGGCGGACCCCGCGGCGATCGCGGTCTCACCTGGGCAGCGGCTACAATGTGCTCATACTCCCGTGCGGTGCGTGTTTCGCGGAAGAACAAGCCTGAGCGGTACCGCCTCATCGTGTAAGGCGGGCGATCGACCGGGTGTTGCCCGGGGTTGCTTCCAATATGACATACGCAGCCGTCTCCGCCCCCGACGGCGCTTCGCCGTCGGCGAACCGACAACGAACGTATCGGCAACGGAAACGAAACATACCGCCATGGAGAGGATGTCGGCACCCGAGAGAAGCATCACGTGATCAGAATCGGGGGTCTCCCCCCGGATACCGGCAAACCACCGACACACCCGCCCGGGCCCAAGAGGTAATCCGTGCACAGCGGCACTTTCTGTCGTACTCGGACGATGCCCATTCCGGCAATGACGGTAGCACTCCTGACGATTTCCGTCGGTGGCCGGAACGACGACCCCGGTGCCCCGGCGACGGCGACCCCCGGCATCCTCCGCCGACGGCGCCGTCCCTGGCCAGCTGCCCTAGGAGGTGCGCGACAAGGGCACTCCGACGGTGTGGCGACCAACAGTTCGGACGTACTGAACGAATTTCTTCGACACCGACGGAAGAACCATCGTCAGCATGGATATCGACCTGACCCGGTCGCTCGCCGGCCTCCTCCCGGCGGGCGAAGGTGCAGCGCGCCCAGATCGCCTTCGGCTCAGCCCCGCCATGACCCGCGTCCGATTGTTACGACATCGCTATGGATTCGGAATGAAATAACTTGTTCACTTCGGGGTCCTCGCGAGCCCGTGACCTGCGAAGACGCATATTGGCTTGCATTAATTACTTCATTACGAATTCTATGTCCTCTTTCACCGACACCAAGGAGCGGGAGAAGCGGGTGGAATTTGTCACCTACTTCACCGCGGCCCCTCCGTCACGGCCGGAGTCCGGGGCCGGCTCGGGTCCGGCGTCCTGGGAGGCGCGGGAGCGAACCGGTACCTTCGCACACGTGGAGATCAGCGAACTATCGGTTCCGGACGCCTGGGTGTTCACCCCACGTCAGCACTCCGACAGCCGCGGGACCTTCCTGGAGTGGTTCCGCTCGGACGCTCTCGCCGAGGCGGTGGGACATCCGCTCACCCTGTCGCAGGCCAACCACAGCGTGAGCCGGGCCGGCACGCTGCGCGGGGTGCACTACGCGCAGGTCCCCCCCAGTCAGGCGAAGTACGTGACGTGCGTGCACGGCCGGGTGCTGGACTGCGTCGTCGACATCAGGGTCGGCTCACCGACCTACGGGACGTTCGCGCCGGTCGTCCTCGACGACGTCGACCGGCGGGGCCTGTATGTCGCGGAGGGTCTCGGGCACGCCTTCATGGCGCTCACCGACGACGCCGCGATCTCCTACCTGTGCTCGACCCCGTACACCCCCGGGCGCGAGTACGGGGTCCACCCACTCGATCCCGATCTCGCGCTGCCCTGGCCCGACGATCTCGTACCGTTGCTGTCCGACAAGGACACCGCGGCGCCGTCACTCAAGGAGGCGGAGGCGGCTGGCCTACTGCCCGACTATCGCGCCTGCCGGGCCCTGTACGCCGAACTCCGCTCGGCGAGCGCCGCCGGGGACATCCGGTGATCCGGGTGGCCGGCCCCGGAGACGTCAAGGTCGTCCACCACCTGGTCACCGAACTACGCCGCGTACGCTTGTCTTCCGCA
>NZ_CDWTMO010000276.1:0-3060 GCF_977946435.1 Frankia sp. CgKIO3
AGGTCAACCGGCCGCCGCGAAGCCCAGGGCGGCCAGTAGCCGGGGACCGACCGTGGTGCTCGTTCCCGCTCCGAGCGTGAGCAGTAGGACCCCCCGCGACGCCTCGTCGCTCAGGGCGGCGCGGACGTCCGTGGCGAGTCGTTCGACGAGTTCGGACCAGGACACGTAGTACGTTGCCGCCGGCTCGCTCACCCGCTTGACCAGGTCGACGGCATGCAGACCGAGGTCGTCGGTCTCGCGGGCGGCGTAGATGTCGGTGACGTACACCCGGTCGGCGTCGCTGAACGCGGCCGCGAAGTCATCCAGCAGCGCGGCGAACCGACTGAACGTATGTGGCTGGAGTACCGCCCAGATCTGCCGTCCCCGAGCCCGCGAACGGGCCGCGGCGAGCGTCAGACGGACCTCCGTCGGATGATGCGCGTAGTCGTCGATCACCTCCAGGCTGCCCGGACCTCCGGCGGGCCCGGTGCCGGTGCTGCCGGTGCTGCCGTTCCAGAAGCCCACGAACTCGAACCGTCGGGCCGCGCCGGTGAAGGTCGTCAGGGTGGTGAGGGTCTGGGCGGGAGCGACTCCCAGTTCGGTGGCGGTGGCGAGGACCGCGAGGGCGTTCAGCACCGAGTGTCGGCCGGGTATCGTCAGGGTCAGCGCACCGACCTCCTGGCCGGCCCGCAGGACGGTCGCCCCGGTCATGTCGTTCCCCGCGGTGGTGACGACGTCGACCGCGCGCCAGTGGCGTTCCGGCTCGAAGCCGTAGTCGATCACCGCGACGTCCTTATTCACCGCGACGTCCTTGCCGGGCCGCTGGCGACCCAGCTCGGTGAGGACGGCGACCACCCCGGGATGATCTCCGCAGACAACCAGTCGTCCACCCGGCCGGACCCGTCGGGCGAACGCGGCGAAGGCTGCCCGGACCGATGCCTCGTCGGGGAAGACGTCGGGGTGCTCCCACTCAACGTTGGTGATGACGGCGATGCTCGGGTCGAGGCCCGCGAAGGCACCGCCGTACTCGTCGGACTCCAGGACGAAGACGTCGCCGGAGCCGGCCAGCGCGTTCCCCCCCAGCTGTGACACCTCTGCGCCGATGACCGCCGTGGGATCCAGCCCGGCGGCGCGCAGGACCAGGGTGAGCATCGCCGAGGTGGTCGACTTGCCGTGCGAACCGGCGACGGCGACCAGCCGGTACCCGGCGGTGAGCTCCGGTAGCCATTCCGAACGGCGGCGCACGGGCAGACCGAGCGCGCGGGCGGCGACGATCTCCGGATGGTCGTCGGGCAGCGCGCTGGACGCGACCACGACATCCGCACCGGCGAGCTCGGCGGCGACGGCGGCCGGACCGGGCGTGGCCCCGATCCGGATCGGCACCCCCCGTGCGCGTAGGGTCGCCACCCGGGGCGAGTCCTCGGAGTCACTGCCGCTCACCGTCCCGCCGCCCGCGAGATGGATCTGGGCCAGCGAAGACAGGCCGCTGCCTCCGATGCCGAGGAAATGGACGTGCTGGGTGCGCTGACCGGTCACGGGAGGCAGTACACCATCATCGGCTCCGGGGATGGTGAGGTCCCTTGATCCGTGGCACGGCCGGGTGCCGGGATCCGTACATTGAGCGGGACCCGTACATTGAGACGAAGCCCTCGCCGGCTGTCCAGGGGAGGTCGCCAGAGGCGAGCCACGGCTACCACAGACCCCTTCCGGGGCGGGGGCCCCCGCATGGTGGCGAAGCCACCGTGCGGGGAAAGTCGTGACGCGCCGACAGCGTCCTTGACCACCGCCGGAGCCGTGCCTACTGTCCGATCCACAGTCGGAAGTTGACATAACTGTAACCGTCTAGCTGACGGTGAAGGTTGAGGCTTCGACTGCTTTCCCGCTCGCCGCGTGGCTCCGCCTTCCCGCGGCGGCGCAGGGGCGGGGTAACCCCCGTCCGACCACCGACGCCGCTGGAGGACCGACACCGCATGGCTGCCCCACAGAACTATCTCGCGGTCATCAAGGTCGTCGGGATCGGTGGTGGTGGCGTCAACGCCGTCAACCGGATGATCGAAGTCGGTCTCAAGGGCGTCGAGTTCATCGCCATCAACACCGACGCCCAGGCCCTGCTCATGAGCGACGCCGACGTGAAACTCGACGTCGGCCGTGAGCTCACCCGAGGCCTCGGCGCCGGAGCCGACCCCGAGGTCGGCCGCCAGGCTGCCGAGGATCACCGGGAGGAGATCGAGGAGGTCCTCAAGGGGGCCGACATGGTCTTCGTCACCGCGGGTGAGGGTGGTGGCACGGGTACCGGCGGTGCGCCGGTCGTCGCGAACGTCGCCCGCTCCCTCGGAGCACTCACCATCGGTGTGGTCACCCGGCCGTTCACCTTCGAGGGTCGGCGCCGGGCCACCCAGGCTGACACCGGTATTGACACTCTTCGTAATGAGGTCGATACCCTCATTGTCATCCCGAACGACCGTCTGCTGGCGATGACGGACCGGGACATCAGCGTTCTCGACGCCTTCCGCAGCGCCGACCAGGTGCTGCTCTCCGGTGTCCAGGGCATCACCGACCTGATCACCACGCCCGGCCTGATCAACCTGGACTTCGCCGACGTCAAGACGGTCATGTCCCATGCCGGCAGCGCCCTGATGGGCATCGGACGGGCCCGCGGCGACGACCGGGCCACCGTCGCCGCCGAACAGGCCATCGCGTCCCCCCTGCTCGAGGCGAGCATGGACGGGGCCCAGGGGGTGCTGCTCAACATCTCGGGTGGGTCGGACCTCGGCCTGTTCGAGATCAACGCGGCCGCCGAACTGGTCGCCGACGCGGCCCACCCGGAAGCGAACATCATCTTCGGTGCGGTCATCGACGACGCACTCGGGGACGAGGTGCGGGTAACGGTCATCGCCGCCGGCTTCGACACCGTCCAGGACCGGCGGACCCGCACCCTCAACGCCGCGGGGCAGCGGCGCCCGCCGGGGCCGGCCGGCGGGTCGGCTGCCGGGCCGCCGACCGTGGCCGCCCCGGCCACCTCGCCCGCGACAACGATCCTGCCGCCGCTGCCGACGATCTCCACCGTCCCGTCTCGGACGC
>NZ_CDWTMO010000277.1:0-3058 GCF_977946435.1 Frankia sp. CgKIO3
GCTGGTCACCGACCCCGACCGGGGGGGTGGGCGCCAGCGGGTGGGGCCGACCGACGTCCGCGATCCGGGCTGGGGCTCCGTCGTCGGGGGACGCGCCGTAGAACATCCCGGCAGCCGTGGAGATGGTCCCGTCGGCGTCGACCGCCCGCAGCAGGTGATTGTCGGTGTCGGCGAGGTAGACATTCCGTCCGGGCGGGGCCGTGACGTCGTGCGGGCGCCGGAGCTGGGCGAACTGGGCGGGTCCATGATCTCCGGACAGGCCGGGGACACCCGCTCCCGCCAGCGGTGCCGCCCGCAGATCCGGGTCGATCAGGATCACCTGGTGGCCGCCGGTGTTCGCGACGTACACCCGGCCCGCCGCGTCGGCGTAGACGCCGTGCGGGTGCGCCAGGTCGAGTGAGGTGGCGTGCCGGGCGGCGGGGCCGGCCGGCGGGCCGTGACGGCCGGAGCCGGCGACGGTGACGATCCGACCGTCCGGCGCGACCCGGCGGATCCGATTGTTGAAGCTGTCCGCGATGAACAGAGAACCGTCGGGGCCCAGAGCCAGCCCGCACGGGTTATCCAGCTCGGCGTCGACGGCCGGCCCCCCGTCACCGTGCGGGCCGCTCTTGCCGGAGCCGGCCACATGGACCGTCCGGCCGTCGCGTTCGATCCGGAGCACCCGGTGACGTAGCCGTTGGGACACGTACACCGCACCGTCCGGCGCGGCGACCACACTGTACGGGTAGTCCACCCGCAACGGCGCGGACGTGATGTCGGCCGGGCGGAGGTCGCGCCGCGCGGTCCGGTTCAGGGACCGGCGCCGGATCACGCCGGCCGACCATCGGCGTGGTGAGGCGGTGGCTGACGGCGTGACGGCTGGCGGCGTGACGGCTGGCGGCGGGACGGCTGGCGGGGTGCGGGCCGACGGACTGCCGCGCGCCGCGTCGCGCACATCGTCGTCGAGCCGCAGCGGCAGCGGGCAGCGGGTGAGCCAGTCCGCACCGAGCGCCTGGGCCGTTGCGGCGGCGAGATCCAGGGCGAACGCGTGGGCCGACGGCGGGCGTGCACCGGGCTCCTTGCGCAGCGCCCGGTCCACCACCGCGGCGATCGCCGGCGGCGCGGCGTCCAGTGGTTGCGGCGCGACGCGCAGATGATGGTCCATCAGCTGCGCCATCGACAGCACCCGGACGAACGGTGGGCGGCCGCTGAGCAGTTCGTAGAGGACGATCCCGAGCGCGTACAGGTCGCACGCCGGTCCCGGCGGCCGGCCGTCGAACTGTTCCGGCGCCATGTAGACGGGGGTACCGACGAGCGTGCTCGGGGCCGCACCGGAAGCGCCGATGAGCTTGACGATCCCGAAGTCGGTGACCTTCAGCAGGCCGTCGGCGCTGAAGAGAATGTTGTCCGGTTTGATGTCGCGGTGCAGGATCCCGCCCGCGTGCGCGCATTCCAGCGCGGCGGCGGTCGCCAACCCGATCGCGCAGACGACGTCGACGGTCAGCCCGTTCGCCGCGCGGGCCCGCACGGTGCCGCCCGCCAGCCGCTCCATGACGAGCAGGCACAGGTCCCCGGATTCGACGTAGTCGTAGAGGCGGACTATGTGGGGATGGTCGAGCCCGGCCAGCAGGCGCGCCTCCGCCAGGAACCGGCCGTGGGCGCCGCCGTCCGCCGCGCTGGTCGACAGGACCTTGATCGCAACGGTCCGGTCGAGCTGGCGGTGGCGACCCGCGAGAACGACGGCGTGACCGCCGTGCCCGAGCATGGCGGTCACCTCGTAGGCGGGGAGCGCCTCGGCCACCCGGTCGGTGATGAACCGTTCCGGCTCCGGTCCGGTCAGCCGCACGGCGGATCGTAGTCGAGGCCCGGCAGGTACTGTTTCCATTCCTCGCGGGTGAGCGGGTCGCCGGCCCGCGCGCACAGCCGCGTGACGACGCTCGCCGGGTCGAGGTCCCAGACGAATCCGATCACCTGGTAGGGCGCTCCGACGATGAAGGCAGTGCCCGGGGCGAAGGCGACCGCCGCGAAGCCGTTGTAGCGGCCGCTGAAGGTGGCGTACGGCACCGGGTCGGCCGGATCGGACATTGTCCCACAGCCGCACCACACCGTTCGCGCCGCCGACGCCCGCCGCCATGAGCCGGCCGTCGGAGCTGAACTCGATGGAGTTGACGCCGGCCCCCAACCCGATGATCGAGGGCAGCGTGCGCGGGGCCCGGCGGTCCGTGACGTCCCACAGGGCGACCTTCGTGTCGAAGCTGCCGACGGCCAGGGTCCTTCCGTCCCGGCTGAAGGCGATGGTGATCAGGGCGCTGGTGAAGCCCATGATCGTGCTGATGCCCGCCGGTCGGTCCGGTGTCGTGATGTCCCACAACCGGATGGTCCGGTCGCCGCTCCCGGACGCCAGGGTGCGCCCGTCCGGACTGAAACTGACGGTGGCGACGTCGTAGCGGTGCCCTGCGAGGACGGACCGCTGCCGGGGCGTGGCCGGGGTGGAGATGTCCACCAAGGCCAGTCGGGCGCTCGTGCCGGCCAGCGCGAGGGTCCGGCCGTCCGGGCTGACCTCCAGGTCCTTGATCCCGCCGATGCCGGGATGGATGGTGGACAGCAGCCTGGGACGGCGGATGTCGGCGACGTCCCACAGCGTGACCGTGCCGTCGAAGTCGGTGGCGTAGTCGAGGCTGCCGGCGATGAGAACCCTGCCGTTCGGGGTGAACCGGACGCTGCCGACCGCGGCGTTGAATCCGGTCAACGTGGCGGCCGACACCGGCCGATCGGGGTCATGCGCATCCCACAGCCGGACGGTCTGCCCGTAGTCCCCGGTGGCCAGGACCCGCCCGTTCGGATGGACCGCCGTCGACCACAGGAAGCGGTGGTGCCCGACCAGCGTCGGCCCCGGCACGTCCCACAGGCGCAGGGCGCGGTCGTCGGCACCGGAGGCGAGGGTCCGCCCGTCCGGACTGAAGGCCAACGCCCACGGCTTCGACGCGTGCGGCAGGACCGCGATGGCGTCGAAATGGCGGGACGGATCGTAGATCTCGACCGCGCTGTTCACCCCCACGGCCACGAGGCCGTCCACGTT
>NZ_CDWTMO010000278.1:0-2936 GCF_977946435.1 Frankia sp. CgKIO3
ACTTTTCATTGTCGGCTCGGCCACTCCACGATTCCGGCCACGCGTCCGCGGCCAGGCTGGTTGGCCAGGCCGTTGACCTGGGTCCGGACCGCGGTGCCCAAGGCGTCCCACATGTCGGCCGGGAGAAAGATCAATCTGACACACTCTTTGACGACCTGTGGATCGGCTGCGCCGACGAAGACTCATGCGGACGGGGTGTCGGGTTCGACGCCGAGCATCACCAGCAACGGCCTTGTCGGGACGACATACCGCTGACCGTGACGGATGACCGGCGTCGGGAACTTGCCGTCGCGGATGAGCGCTCTGGCTTTCCAAAGGCCCATACCGAGCACGCTGCCGGCGGTCTCGACGTCTACGGTCGCTGGCAGAGCCCGAAGCTGCGCTGTACTCCATCGCCCACGGAGCTGGCGCAGGGTCTCGCCGGTCAAGCGGCCTGGCAGGGCGGACGAGGCAGTCACGCGGACCTCCGACGCCGATCGGCGTTGACTTGCTTCCGCTCTGCCAGTCCTCGGGTGACCTCAGAGCATCGAAGACGGACGGCCGCGTCAACTCGGATACTCGGCGGCACATCGCCCCGGTGCTGCCTCTGACGGTCCGCATCCTCGGGGATCTTGAGCTCCGCGGCGAACTGCCTCGCGGTCAGGACCTTGCCATCTTCAGGTGCGGGTTGGGGTGGTCCACTGCGCGACATCTACTTCTCCGTTAAGGGCGCGCCGAATACGCATGTCGATGCACATGCGGAAGTGCGTCGGGAGCCTGCGCCCATACAATGAGATCGGTCAGTCCAATGACGCCACGCTACAACGATGAAACGATTTTGGCGATGACCAATTCGCCGCAGCAGCAGCTTTCACCATACCGAAAGTAGTCGCCAGCAGGAAACCTCTCACCGCATTCACGCGAGGATCAACCCGTTCCGCCTCGCCGCCAGTCGCGGCCAGTGATCGCCTACCGTTGCAGCCGTAGCCACTCCATGTTACCTAGAGATGGCCCATGATAGGTCGGATCAGATCGTAGTAGCTCGACCTTTTGGCTGCGATCGGCCGCGCATTACATCGGGCAACCCCTCACCCATTACCTAGCGCTACCATCTTGGCAATAAATGTGTTTTACATCACATCCGACAGAAAGCGTGGCGAGCATATGCCACAGCGCCATCATGTTGGCGCGGGCGCTCTCGCGCTACGCCTCCACCGTCGCCCGCGACACACTCGACCGCTTTCGGACGGAATAGAATCGCAACGCACTACATGCGTCTCGTCGATCAGAGAGCGCAAATATTGCAATATATTCAAGCGACACCCGAAGGATTTCTTCGCACCCGGAAGATCAACTTCCCTTGAGCCGAATCGTGTCAGTGACGGAGCTAGCAAAGGAGCGGTGACGTCAATGAAGATTGTCGCTAAGCACAGGTGCGGATGCCGCGACCCGCAATCGAAGCAGAAGTACCCGGCCGGGACGTGCCCCAACCGAGACAGGCGCGGTCATGGGTTCTGGTCCGGCGAGGCCCGGGTTCCTCACGAGCTCGTGGCCCTGGCCGGGACCGACAGGATCCGGTTCCGCGGTGAGACGAGGAAGGAGGCCGAGGCCGACGGGGACGCGAAGTGAGCGAAGGTCCGCGCCGGTCAGCAACACATCGGCCGGCTCACGGTCGCCAGCTACCTCGACGACTGATTGAGCCGGAAAAACGCGCTGCGGCCGACGACCCGTACACGCTACGGGCAGTTCATCCGGCTACACCTGACGCCGTTCCTGGGCACCATGCCGCTGACAGGGCTGCGGGCCGAGCACATCGACGTGGCCTTGAGGCGCGCAGTGGAGACATCCCAGGAACGTCCGGGGCGGGCCATCGGCCCGGCAACCGTCAAAGACGTCCTGGAGATGCTCCGGACAGCGCTGAATGACGCCGTCCGGCAGCGGAAGCTCGACTTCAACCCGGCGCAAGGTGTTGAGCTGGCGTCGTATTCGACGCCGGAAGTCGAACCGTGGGAAGCGGCAGAGGTCGGCCGCTTCCTGGACGAGGCAGCATCCGACCGGCTCGCCGCAGCGTATGAGCTGATGGCCTTGCATGGGCTTCGGCGTGGTGAGGTGTACGGGGCGACCTGGACCGGGTTGGACCAGGCGGCCGGCGTGCTGATCGTCCGCCAACAGATCACCCGCTCCGGGTCTCAGCTCGGCGTCTGGGCGCCGAAAACAAAGTCGGGCCGGCGCAAGGTTGACCTCGCCTCAGTCACGCTCGACTCGCTGGTCGCGCATCGGCTCCGGCAGGATGGCGAGCGCGAGGCGGTAGGAGATACCTGGAACAACGGCATCCTGCCTGACGATCAGGGGAGGCCGGTTCAGCTCGAGAATCTAATCTTCACGCACCCGTCGGGGCGGCATCTCGCGCCGGAGTACCTGACCCGGCAGATGCAGCGGATCGCCCGGCGGGTCGGTCTGCTCGGCACGGTGAAGGTGGCGGCGGATGCCGGCGCGACGTCAGTTCTCATCGGTACCCGCTATCGGCCAGCCGAGGGCACGTGGACCGTCTACCGGGAACGGGAGCCGATCGGCGAGGTGACCATCCTCGGCACCGGCCGCCGGGGCGCTCGGTCGGTGCTGCATCTCGCCGAACCCCTACCCGCGGCCCTGGCTGCGGGCGACGAGATCGGCGAGGAACTGCTTTCCCCCAAGCGGCTCCACGACCTCCGCCACAGCTCGGTTTCGATCATGCTGTCTGCGGGAGTCGACATCACGATCGCCTCGAAGGTCGTCGGTCACTCTTCGACGTCAGTCACCGGGAACCTGTACGCACATCTGTTGCGGTCGACCGGCCAGCAGGCGGCGGAGACGGTGGCCGCCGCGATCCCGCGCACAACGGTTTGTCCTCACCCTGTCCTCACCACCGGAACCAACGGCGGCGGGATCGTGAAGGGCGGAAGCTTCGGGTCTTGTCT
>NZ_CDWTMO010000279.1:0-2884 GCF_977946435.1 Frankia sp. CgKIO3
CACCCACGCGGAGTACGTCGGCACGTACCCGGTGAACTCGAAATACGGCGAGACCATCGACTGGCGGGTCAACAGCCAGCACTCCTCGACCTCGCCGGCTTTGCGATTGTGGATGCCCAGGTAGCCGGGATGTTGCTCGACAAACTTGTCGACGCCACCCTGGACCATCTGGAAGATCGGGTTGGTAGGCCAGGTCGAGCGTGCCGGCCGGGGCTGGGGAGCGTAGCCCAGCCACAGTTCGAGCCCTTGGTTGGTCGAGTCGGCGGTGAGCAGCCGGTGCAGGGTGGTGGTGCCGGTCCGTGGCATACCGACGATGAACACCGGCTTCTCGATCGGGACCTGGGCGTGCTCGGGATGTCTCTGCCACCCGGCCTCACTGAACAGGCGGGCCATCAGGATGCCGCACAACTCGTCCTGGACCATCTGGACGCCGTGCGGCGTCAGGCTCGCCTCCTCCTGATAGGAGGCCAGGAGCACCTCGAGCCCTTCCAGATAGTCCGACGGGCCGAAGTCGGTGAGTCCGGTGAGATCGGATGCTACGGTGTGTAGCTCCTCGATTGTTTGGATCTTGTCCACTGAGTACGCTCCTCTGGTCCGTCAGCAGACGGCCTCAACAAATTCTCGGGATACAACGACAGGTTCCTCCCCGAGGGGCAGCAGGTAGAAACGGTCTTTTCGCGGATCGTACGGAGGGTGTATAGGGTCTCCGCGGCTGGCCAGCCGGAAAACATCCAGTTTCCCAGGGCCGACTCTGGACGCCGTGCCCGATGCCGCTCCTGATCTATCCTCGCCGACGGGTCCCGGTGTAAGATACGGCCGTCGATCCGGATGACAATGCGAACGTTATGACCGTGTCCTTTCTGTAACTGTCGCGAACGTCCTGGTAAGCCATCGGCGGCACCCCGTTCGCCGGGCGCGGCAGCCTAGGCAGCTGAACATGCCGACGAAATACCGACCTCCGCTAGCTTCGAGCTAATCATAGCCGATACGAGTGGGTGATCGGTGTTCTGCGTCCGGCGCCAGCCATCGACAATTGAGATCGGCTGATACGAATATCAGCGCCAGTACTGCCGTGGGTTGATGCCCCGCCGCTTCGGGCCCATACTTCCTGCCTCGCGGCAACCGAGGTCGCCACGGTCGCATCACGTCACCCATCCCCGCCGTTGACGAGTTGACGACCTGACGCCGCGCCTGAAGTGACAACGCGGGTTGGGCCAGGCGCGTGGATGTCCGGGCATAGAATGGCGGGTAACATTTTATCGCGAACGGGTTACGGCTATAGGTCAGCTCGGCAACACGCCCGGCCACATTGAACGGGTATCGACTGCCCGCCCATGAGTAGAGTCCACGGACGTGGTGCGCGGGGAGTAGCAGTCTTGCCTTCAACTCGCCGTCGACGTAGGCGAATCCGGATCGGAAGCGGATGTGGACCCGGGCCAGTTGCGGTCAGCGTTCGTGAGCGCGGGTGTTCAGCCGCTGGCGCAGATGGTGCTGCATGGACTCGGGCGGGTTCTTCGGCACGGCCCCATCCCGCCGCCTGCGACCGGCCCTCCACCATGATCTTTGGTCATGGTGGAGGGCTCGGGACGGTGTGCGGCGGTGCCGGTGGTCGCCGCGGCCACTAGCACCCCGCCCGGGCTCGCCGCCACCTGGACTCATGCGGCGATCGCCGCCCAGGTCGCGGGCATCGTCTTCGCCCCGATATCCGCCTCTCAGGTCGGCAGGATCCTGGCCGGCCTGGACCTCAAGCCGCACAAGGTGACCGGATGGCTCACCCGGCGCGACACCCCCGACTTCTGGAACCGCGTCCGCGACATCTGCGCCCTGTACCGCACGCCGCCGAAAGGCGCGATCGTGCTGTCCATCGACGAGAAGACCGCGATCCAGGCCCGCGAGCGCCGCTACCCCTCCCAGCCCGCCGCACCAGGCCGAGCCGCCCGCCGCGAGTTCGAGTACCGCCGCCACGGCACCGCCTCCATCGTCGCCGCCCTGGACATCACCACCGGGCAGACCCTGATCGAGACCATCCAGCGCAACAACGCCGTGACCTTCACCGTCTTCCTGGACCGGCTCGACCGGCTCCTGCCACGCGACAAAAGGACATCCACGTGGTTCTCGACAACGGCTCCGCGCACACGGCCAAGCACACCAGGGCGTGGCTGGCCGCCACCCGCGCTGGCACGTCCACTGGACCCCGCCCCATGCCTCCTGGCTCAACCAGGTCGTGCTCGTCTTCTCCGCCCTGACCCGCGCCGTCCTCCGCAACGGCGACTTCACCAGCCGCGACGACCTGATCGAGAAGATCGATGCCTGGACGATCCGGCGCAACGAACACGCCCGCCCCTTCCGCTGGACCTACCAGGGCACCCCGCTCAAGGAAACGGCCTGACCCACCCGACCCGATCCGCAGGAACGCGGTCAGCCGGGCAGGGCCGCTGTCAGGTCGACCTCGACCAGCTGCCCGGGGAAACCGAGCCGGACGACTCCCAGCAGCGTGCTCGCGGTGGTGAACGCCGGCCCCACGACCGAATCGGTCAAGCGCCGCCAGGCGGTACCCAGAATCCCGACATCGTCGCTGACCACATAGATCACCGAGCGGACGACGTGATCCGGCCCGACGCCCACCGCGCGCAGGGCCGCGACGGCGTTGGCTGCCACCTGGTCGATCTGGGCGTCGAGATCCCCCGGACCCACCAGCGCCCCTGAACGGTCGAGCGGGCACTGCCCCGCCAAAAACGCCGTCCGGCCCGCCTCCACGACGGTGATGTGGTGATACCCCGGAGTCGCATGGAGCTGAGCGGGATTGATGCGCGTGATCTCAGCCGTCATACACGCGAGTCTCGCGACTTGGGGATCGTCATTAAATAAGTTGATCATTTGATCT
>NZ_CDWTMO010000280.1:0-2810 GCF_977946435.1 Frankia sp. CgKIO3
GCGCCGCGCCCCTGGCCGGAACCGGGCTGGGCGGAACCGGGCTGACTGGAACCAGACTGGGCGGGTGTGTCGGTCTTCGGTGGCGTCGACCGCTTCGATGATTCCGGGGTGTCCGCCGCGGCTGGCCGGGCGGGAGCCGGCGGCACCGACCGCTGCCCGCCGCCCACGGACCGCGCCGGTGAAGCTCCTCCCAAGGGTGGAACCGACGTCGGCGGGATACGGCCGGTACCCTGCCGCGGGGCGGCAACCGCGCTCCCGGGGTTTCCCGGCTTCCCGAGGTTCCCCGGCTTTTCGGGATTCTCTGTCTTTGTCGTGCTCTGCGGGCTTCCGGCCCGCTCCGCACCGCTCCGGCCGGCCGGACCCGCCTCGGCCGAACTCGCGCTCGCTGCTCGTCCGCCCTGGGAGGAGGTCGGATTCGACGCACGGGCGGACGTGGCGGCCGCGTTCCTCCCGGCCCCCGGGCGCGGTGCGGTCTTCTCCGTGGTCCCACCGCTCTGCCCGGTCCGGGGTACTCCGGTTTCGGGATTGGCCGCGGCGTCGCCGTTCGTCGACCGGGCGTCGGACACCTGACCGTCCGTCCCACTTCCCTGCTCGGCCATCCCACCACTTCCTGACATACACCGTGTGCAACAGGCCGCCGGCCGACCCGGTACGGACCGGAGGCGACCGGGCCCGGGCCGTACCACGCCCCCAGCTTGTCCGCCTAGGCCCAGCTCGGCATCATCATGACAGTCATCAGCTCACGCCCGACATGTGCCAGAACGGCAACGGCACAACGGTGGCCGCGCCGACGGGCCGTCGGCGACCGGCGGACTCGGCGTCGGCGCGGCTCGGGGTGCTCGAGGTAGGCCAGTTCTCGGTCAGGGATCAAAGATCAAAGATCAGGGATGCGACGCTGACGCCAGACGGTGGGGTCAGTCAGACGGTGGGATCAGATGGCCTCCCCGATGCGATGGACCCGCATCATGTTGGTCATGCCGGCCACGCCCGGCGGCGTCCCGGCGACGACGACCACCAGTTCACCCGGCTTGCATCGGCCAATATGGAAGAGGGCGCTGTCGACCTGGCGGACCATCTCGTCCGTGCTGTCCGCGAACGGCACGAGGAAGGTTTCCACGCCCCAGAAGAGCGCCATCTGGTTGCGAACCGCCGGAATCGGCGTGAAGGCCAGCACCGGAACCTCTGTACGGTACCGGGCGAGTCGCCGGGCCGTGTCACCACTGAGGGTGTGGGCCACGAGATAACGGGCGCCGACCGCGGCTCCTACCGACGCGGCGGCCTGGGCGAGTGCCCCACCGAGCGTGCGCGGTTCGGTCCGCAGGGGCGGTATCCGGCCGAGGTCGGCCTCGGCGGTCTCGATGATGCGCGCCATGGTGGCCGCGGCCTCGATGGGGTATGCACCGACGCTCGTCTCCGCCGACAGCATGATCGCGTCAGCGCCGTCCAGGACGGCGTTGGCGCAGTCACTGGCCTCGGCACGGGTCGGCCGCGGCGCGCTGACCATGGACTCGAGCACCTGGGTCGCGACGATCACCGGCTTGGCCCGCTCCCGGGCCTGGCTGACGGCGCGCTTCTGCACGAGCGGCACGTCCTCGAGCGGCAGCTCGACCCCGAGATCGCCACGGGCGATCATCAGACCGTCGAACGCCTCGATGATCTCGTCGAGTTCAGCGACCGCCTGCGGCTTCTCGATCTTGGCGTGGACCGGGACCCGGATCCCCACCTCATCCATGATCGCATGCACCGCCGCGGCGTCCACAGCACTCCGGACGAAGGACAAGGCGACCATGTCCACCCCGAGGTTGAGGGCGAACCGCAGGTCAGCGGCGTCCTTCTCGGTGAGCGCCGGGACGGTGAGCGCGGCGTTGGGAATGTTCATCCCCTTGTGGTCGCTCACCGGCCCGCCAATGACGACCGTGGTGTGGACGTCGGTGTCGGTCACCCCGTCGATCTGGAGGACCAGGCGGCCGTCGTCAACCAGGACGCGATCCCCGGCCGCGACGTCGCCCGGCAGGCCCGGGTAGGTTGTGCCGACCTGATGCTGATCGCCGGGAACATCACGGATCGTGACGGTGAACCGCTGACCGGGCAGCAGGGTGACCCCGCCGTCGGCGAAGCTCCCCAGCCGGATTTTCGGTCCCTGGAGGTCGGCGAGCGTGCCGACACTGCGGCTGGCCGCCTCCGCGGCCTCGCGCACCCGCGCGTACGTGACGGCATGCTGTTCGTGTGTTCCGTGGGAGAAATTTAGTCGGGCAATGTCCATTCCCGCGTCGACGAGGGCCCGGACCTTCTCTGGCGAGCTGGTCGCGGGGCCGAGGGTACAAACAATCTTGGCTCTACGGGGCACACCCAGAGCCTAAGTACTGATCGTCGGTCATTGCACACGGGGGCCACCAGGAGACGTGTGCGGCGGCCCGAGAAGTAGTCAGATCAGGCGTATCCGTTGTATGCTGCGCGTGGTCGCGCAGCGGCGTACCGTTCATATCGTCCGCGCCACACCCCTGTCGGTCGACGCGCGTGATACGGGAAAGACGGCAAGGGCGCCGGACGTTCCTGGGATCCGCTCCCTCGGATGCGGAAGTTGGTAGGGCACGATCGAGTCCCCCGGAGCCGGTATGAAACAAAATCCCGCCATCCACCGCCAATCGTCCGGCGACATCGACATCGACATCGCCGTCGCCGACGTCATGGCTCCCGCCGAGACCAGCGTTGTCGCCTCGGAGGTGCACGCCGGCGGCGCGGCCGGCGGGAGCTCCCCCGCGGCCGCACCGCTTCGTCCGGCCGAGCCCGGGTCTTAGAGCCTGTTTTTG
>NZ_CDWTMO010000281.1:0-2808 GCF_977946435.1 Frankia sp. CgKIO3
GACATAACCGTACCGAGGCAATCACAGGGGAACCCCAAACACAGATCAAATGATCAACTTATTTAATGAAGATCCCTTTGCGGCGTTTCCCGGCCGGCGGTGTGGTTCGGTTGGATCGTGGTGTCGAATCCCCTCGCCGGATGGTGGGGCAAAAACAAGAGAACCGTGCTCATCGTCGGTGTCGTGATCGTGGTTGCCTGGGGCTACCTCGGGACCCGTGACCGCCCGAGGACCCAGCGGGTCAGCCTGCCCGGCGACTACGCGTCGGCGGGCCGTGAGCTGCTCGTCCAGGCCCCGTCCGATCCCGCCAACCCGCTTCCGCTGGTGTTGATCCTGCACGATGACAACGCGGACGCGAAGTCACTCGACCGGCAGAGTGACGCCGGCAAGCTCGCGAACTCCCGCGACTTCGCGGTGGCCTTCCCGGAAGCCGTGGGCGGCACGTGGCGGATCGACGGACCCGAGGGGGCGGACGTGCGCTATCTGCGCGACGTGGTCCGCTTCGTCTCCACGGAACGGACCAAGGTGGATCCGGACCGGGTCTACGTGTGGGGGATCGGCGAGGGTGCCCGGCTGGCCCTGGCCGCTGCCTGCGCCCCGGGTAAGCCGGAATTCGCCGCGGTCGGCGTCGTCGGGCAGTTCGACCCGGAGCCCGGGCCGAACTGCCAGGACCGTGTCCCGGAGGGCCGGGCCCCGGAGGCCTCCTGGGACCGGAAGGTCAGCGAGGCCCTGTGGAAGTTCTCGTCCGGTCACCGGCTGGGAGCCTGACCGCGGCGCCCGCGAGCGGGCCGGGCTGTTTCCCGCACCGGGCAGAGACTGAAGGCTGAAGTCCGCCGATGCCGCCGGGAGGGGGGTAGCGGCATCGGCGAACCTGGTCGGCTGGGGGTCCGAGGCCCGCCGGCCTTCCCGTGCGGATGGGGGGGGATCCGAGGGAAGGCCGGCGGAATCGGGGGCCTTCCGGCCGGACGGACGTCAGATGGGGGGGAGATCTGACGTCCGTCCCACCGGAAGGAGGGCCCGTCCGGATAGCTGGAAAGGAACCATGTAGGCGGGTTGTCGGGCGGTGACAGGGCCCGCTTGCTGGTCTGTCCGCGGCTTCGCCGGTGGGTGGGAGTCCCGGGCCCGGCTTTCACGGCTTCGGGTCGGTGCCCGGAGGGGAGGCCCGGTAGCCGGCCGCTGGTGGAACGGCAGGGCTCGTGCGGTCCGCCAGCCGCGAAGGCGATCCACCGGAGCCGGATGAGCCGTTGCGTCGGCATGAGGGCGGTGCGCCGGCTCCGACCGGCTGCTAGAGGATCCGACCGACGTAGTAGGAGGTGGTATAGATCTTCTTGAGCGACACGACGTCGCCGGTGCGCGGCGCCACCCACATCATGCCGTCACCCGCGTAGATGCCGGCGTGGTAGATGTTCCCGGGTGTCCCGAAGAAGATCAGGTCGCCGGGCTGCTTGTTGTATTGCGACACCCAGATGGCGGCGGCGAACTGGGCATCGGTCGTCCGCGGCACGCTCCTGCCGAGTTGCTTGAAGATGTACTGGATGAGGCCGGAGCAGTCGAACGAGCTCGGGCCCTCCGCACCGTAGACGTAGGGCTTGCCGGCCTGCAGGGAGGCCAGGTAGACGGCCTTCTCCCCGAGGGAGCTCGACGGGACCGGAACCGACGTCTGGCCCGCGGCGTCCCCTGTCGCAAGGAGATCCGACCAGGCGGCGTTGCGGACGGGCTGGGGGATGGGTGCCGGCCGTACGCGCAGGGTGGCGTCGTTCGCCGAGCGGGCGGACTGCAGGGCGTCTGTGCCGTCGAAGACCGCGGTGACGTTCGTGGTGGTGAGCACCCGGGCCGTGTAGGAAGTGTAGCCTTGGGCATTAGTGTAAAGGTGCTTGAAGGTGGCCCACCCGGTGGGGAGCTTCACTTGCACCTTGACCAGCTGGTTCGCCAGTGGTTCGTGGGTCTGCTCGTTGTAGAGCGAAAAGCCGATGTCGATCGGCTGGTCCGCGTTGACGGTCACCTCGGGGTTGGTCACCCGGAGACCGACCTGAACCTTGCCGGTTAAGGGCGGGGCGTTGACACCGCCCGCCGTGCCGAGCAGGGAGGTGGAGCCGTGGGTGCTGACCGCCGCCGCCGCGATGCTGCCGCCCAGGGCGGCATGGGAGCCGATCTGCGCGGCGAGGGTGATCGGAGCGGTGTTCGGCTGCTCGTCCTTCGCTGCGTCGGCGTTGATGTCGGTGGCGCAGCCGGCGAGAGCCACTCCGGAGACCGCGACGGTCCCGGTGGTCAGGGCGGCGAAGGCGCGGGCCCGGGCCCGGCTGCGGGCGGCCGGGGGCGCGGAGGGTGCGCGATGACGGCCGCGACCGGCGCCTCGCGTTTCTTCGTCGAGCTGCACGCTTTGCGCGGACAACGGTGTATTCCTTCCCGTACGCCTGCGAAGTGAGCTGTCGGGTTCGGGCTGGGCTGCCCGGCTCTCGCGTGACCTTCACGCGTCGAGCTTCACCCCTAGGTCGATACCGCGGATCGGTGCCGGCCGGTGGAGGTGGGTCCCCCGCTCCTGCCCCTGATGACGACTCGGAGGGGACACCGGGGCCGGGGGCAGGACTCGGCGTTCGGCCCCGGTGTTGTCGTGACGTCGGCGTGAGACTAGTCCACTTGGACGGGGTGGGTAAACACTAGTCCTTCCCAACTACGGCGAGTGTGCGTTGAAGTTCCCGTCGCGCGACGTCGGCGGCCCGCTCGGCCGGCCGGGCTGACCGGGCGGGCCGAAGGCCCTTCGCACTCCGGTTATCCTGCTGGTTTTTCGCTGCGTAGGGGGTCCGTGGC
>NZ_CDWTMO010000282.1:0-2800 GCF_977946435.1 Frankia sp. CgKIO3
CCCGTGAATGGACACGTAGGTGTGTACCCGAGTTGTTCTCCCCCGCACTACCGGGAGCTCAGGAATCGCGCCACGGCCATGACAACCTCGATCTCGGCCGAAGACCGTTCACCGATCGCATCGTGTGACGGTATTCAACGTCAGATCCGCCTCCCTCCGGATAGCGTCACTCGCCGTAAGATCCGTCGGATTATTGGCGCCGGAATCACCGCCCCCGCACCGATCAGCTCGATGGATCCCACCAATTCCGCGAACAAACCGCGCCCGCGGCGGCGGGCACATCCGGGGCGATGAACGAGCCGAATAACATCACATCAACACCTTGGCTACAACGGCGACCAACCATGCGAAAAAAGGACGACCGCGGAATTTCCCCGCGCACACGTAGACCGGCGGTACGGCAGCGGGCACTACAGAACTTCGTCGGGGGTACGACTTGGGCCCGGTTGCGATCCTTCCTCGGGCGGGAGCGACGGCACACCCCGCGGAAGGATCGCAACCGACGGGCCGACAGCGATCGCAAGGCCGATTTTTCAGGACTCCTCTGGACGTCTACCGGGTGCCAGGAATATTTTTCCGCCAGCACGCCATAATTCACCGGGACAGCACGATCAATGCCCGGCTGAGGGACCGCCGTCTGGGGGGCGACCATTGGCTGAGAAGCAGCGAGCGGCCAGGGGGCTCCTGTCCTCATGCCCACCCGCTAGGACCAGGACTTTCGTGCGGGACCAACATTATGCGGCCCGGCATTACGGCCCCCGGAAGAAAGTATCACCGGCGGGTGCGAGCGGATTTGAAGACACCCGGGAAGGCGTCGCCGCCGGATCCGTCGTCCTCGGCGCTTGTCGCGGCTGGCGCGTTCAGCGACGCCGTCGGGCCCGGCGGAACGGGTGTCTACCGTGATCGATCATCTGGGAACGCCGAGGGCACGGTCCGGCTGGGCAGCGGAGGCGACGCGGCTCGACCAGATGATCTATTCCTGGTCGCGCCGGAGCAGGACGGGCGGCGAGAGTCACCTCCCGGCGGCAAGCTCCCTGGGCTCCACTGTGACCAGGTCCTGGAGCGGGCTTCTCGCCGGCGAGGTCGAGCTCGACGAGAGCCAGGTCCCCCACCCACCGTCGGCGCTCACCTACATCATCCGGTCTCCGGATCATCCCGAGACGCCGGACCATCTCACGGCGAGGGATCCGCGCCGCATCCCGGAAGCGGCGCTCGTGCACCGGATCCGGATCCCGGAACGCGGCGGCGAGAGCCGGGCCCGGCTGCGTGCCCACATCCTGATCGGCCGGGCGGACTATCTGACCGAACGGGTGGGGCTCGCGTTGTACGCGGCGGGTGGGGTCGTGGTGGGTAGCTCCCGCACCGTCCCGCGGCTGGCTCCCCTGCACCTGCGCGACCTCACCGCACGCCGACGGACGGGCGAGCCGGCCCTGCGCCAGTCGGCGCGCGCGGGGGTGCGGCGCGATCGGCTCGTCACGCTCATCGCGGCGGTACTGGCATGGTCGCGGGCCGAGCGTCCCTTCGTGGTGGCCCACACCGGTTCGGATGAGGCGCTCACGCTGATGTGGGCCCTGGTGGAGATCCTCGAAGGTGTTCTGCCCTACCGGCTTACCTTCTCCACGCATGCGACCGCCGTCCCCTCGGGCGCCGTCCCCTCGGGCGCGCGGCACACCGACGAGCCGGGCCCGCGGTTCCTGTTCGTCCCGTTCGAACCGGAGTGTGCCGGCAACGGGGAGCCTGCCGCGATCCACGTGGATCCGCGGGCCGGGCCGGACGCTCCACCGATCATGGCCACCGCCGCCCGGCTGCTCGTGGACCTTTACGGCCGCGGTGGGATGCGGGGAATCGGCGATCTGCTGGCCCTGGTCGGTGACGAGATGTTCGATCCGGGCCGGCCGGAACCCTGGTGCCGGCAGGTGGTGGAGAACGGGGTCGGGAGGACCGCCGCGCCGCCGCCCGGCGGCGGCCTGGCCGCCCTCGCGGATACCGCGGATGCTCGGCGTACGGGCGTCCCGGGTACCGCGAGTGGTTCGGGTACCGCGAGTGGTTCGGGTACGTCGGGTCCCCCGGATCCGGCACCCCTCTCGACCACGACCGATGCCGTCGGCCTGGGACGCTCGACGGCCCCGGCAGCGCCGGGCGATCCGGCCTCGGCAGCGACGGCAGGCGCCGGAGCGCTCGCCGTCCGCGAGCACCTCCGCGAACGGTACGAACGCCTGCGGGCTTCGAACTGGTCAAGCTCCGCCGAACAGGGCACGGCCGCGGACCCCGTGCGCCGTCTTTTCACCGCCATCATCGAACCGGTCGGTCTGCCGGCGGACCTGGCGAGTGCGGAGCGGCTACGCGGTCAGCTGCGCCGGGTCGCGGGGCTGCTGGCCGGCCCCGTCGCCAGCCCGGGCGGCGGGCTCGTGCCAGCGGCCCGGGCCCCGGGCCCCGGGCCCCGGGAACGGTTACACAAGGAGATCGTCGGCGTCATTCTGGGCCGGCTGCGGGAGGAGGAGCCGCCTAGCCGGATGATCGACGAGATCTCCAACGCGGTCGCCGAGGAGCAGCGCCAAATCGAAGGAACGATCTCCGCCCTCGCGGACGAACTCGCCGCATTGCGGGTTCCTTCGCCCGCACAGATCCGCGACGAGCCACTGCGCCAGGCAGTCCCACTGCTCGCGGCCGCCCTGGAGTCGATCTTCTTGGGATATCGGATGACCTCCGCGCGCGACAACGCGATCCGGCTGGCCACGGAGACCGCCGAGGCGCTGCGCGCCGCCCGGCCGGACCACCTGTCGGCGTCGCCTACCGGTAC
>NZ_CDWTMO010000283.1:0-2798 GCF_977946435.1 Frankia sp. CgKIO3
GTGGGGGCATGGTGGGGCTGCGCCGCCGGGCAGGGCGCCAACACGGAGGGGTTGTCCCTTCGTGCCGGACGTGGAAGGGATCGTGCTGGTGAGACCGGGGTTCGTGCTCGAGGTCGACGAGCGGACTCCCCCGCTGCTGGTGCACCAGGGTGAGGGCGTGCTGCTCGAGCAGTTCCCGCTCGGGACGCGGGTGGTCTATCCGCCCGAGTCGCTGCCCGGGGCCGGTGACGTCGAGGCGGCGATCGCCGCGGCGTTGGCGGCGCCGGTGGGCAGCGAGCCGCTGGCGGCGTTGCTGCGTCCGGGGATGCGGCTAACGATCAGTTTTGACGATCTGTCGACGCCGTTGCCGCGGATGCGTCGCCCGGATGTGCGGGGGCGGGTCATCGAGGCGGTGCTGACGACGGCGGCGGCGGCCGGTGTCGACGATGTGGCGCTGGTCGTGGCGAACGGGTTGAACCGGCGGTTGAGCGCCGGCGAGGTGGAGCGGATCGTCGGGGAGCGGGTGTTCCGCTCGTTCTGGCCCGGGCAGTTGCGCAGCCATGACGCGGAGGATCCGGACAATCTCACCGTCGTGGGGGTAACCGGCGCCGACGAGCAGGTGGAGGTTTCCCGCCGGGTCGCCACCGCCGACCTGCTGGTGCATGTCGGGGTCGCGCAGAGCCCAGCGGCGGTCGGTGCGGGCGGGCTCGTGACCGGCCTGTCGTCGTATGCGACGCTGCGTCACGTGCACAGCGTCGCCGCGGCGGTCCGCCGCGGCGGCCTGCCCGGGGATGGGGGGGTTGGTGCGGCGGCGGGCCCGGCGGCGCGGATGGGTCGGCTGCTGTGCGAGGCGGTGCGGGTGTTCGCCGTCGCGGTGACGGTGAACGCCGCGACGGCGCCGGTGCACTATCCGTTCCTGACCCGCCGGGAGTGGGAGTGGTCGCTGGCCGATCAGGCGATGGCGGTCGGGCTGGGCCGTGGCCTGGAGCTGGTGGGGTCGCGGGCGCGCCGCCGGCTGCTGCGTGACTTCGCCGCCGACTATGCGGTCACCTCGGTGAGCGCGGGGGATCCTACGGCGGTCGCGGCGGCCGCGGCGGCGGCGGTCGACGCCCAGCAGCGGATCACCGTCGACGGGCAGAGCGACGTCGTCGTCGTCGGGCTGGGCCCGTTCGGGCCGTTCGACGCGGGGGCGGTGGTCAACCCGGTGCTGGCGGCGCACGGCGCGCTCGGGGAGGTTTTCGGCCGGTACCGGGGGCGGCCGGTGGTCCGCGAGAACGGGGCGTTGATCGTCTACCATCCGCTGGCGCCGCGGTTCTCCCAGCTGCACCACCCCTCCTACGTGGACTTCTACGAGGAGGTGCTCGCCGAGTCGACCGAGGCGGCGACGGTGGAGGCGAAGTTCGAACGGCAGTACGCCACCGATCCCTGGTATGCGTCGCTGTATCGGACGTCGCTTGCTCATCACGGGGTGCATCCGTTCCACCGCTGGTATGAGGCGGCGCCGGCGATGGCCCATGTGGGGGATGTGGTGTGGGTGGGCGGTGATCGGGCGGCGTGCGCGCGGCTGGGGTTCCGGGCGGCGTCGACGTTGGCGGATGCGTTGGAGATGGTGTCTGGATCGGTGGGCCGTGATCCGTCTATCACCTATCTGCACTCCCCACCCCATCTGATCGCCGAAGTACGGTGACCGCGGGAGATGCGGGTCACGGATCGTGCGGTCGCCGGGTGGGACGCGGTGGCCATGCGCGGCGGAGCACAGGTGCCAGCGGTGGACCGGATCGGCAGGGGCAGAGGTGAACGGGATGGCGGGTAGGCCGCGACGGGGTGTGGGGCTGCGGGCGGTGGTGGCCGGGTGGCGGCCGGGTGGCCGCGGGCCGGTCCCGGGCAGCGCCGAGGCGCATCGGATCCCCGAGGTGCCGCGGGAGTTCCCGACCGCGTGGGCGCGTCGCCCGGCGGCGCGGGCCGCCCAGGGGGTGTTTCTGCGCGGGGCGATGCGCCCGCTGCTGCGGACGGCGCTGACGGTGGCGGTGCACGGGGCGGAGGCGTTCGACGGGGCCCGCGACACCCCGGTGATCATCGTGTCGAATCACAGCAGTCATCTGGACGCCCCGCTGCTGTTGTGCACGGTGCCCGGGTGGGTGCGGGCGCGTACGGCGGTGACGGCGGCGGCGGACTATTTCTTCGACAGTGCCTGGCGGGGGGCGTCGAGTGCGTTCGCGTTCGCGACGGTGCCGATCGAACGGCACGGTGGGGCGCCGTCGGCGACGCCGATGAACCTGCTGGGGGACGGCTGGAACCTGGTGATCTTCCCGGAGGGGACGCGGTCGCGGGACGGGGCGCGGGGCCGGTTCCGGTTGGGGGCCGCCTATCTGGCGATCAACGCGGGGGTGCCGGTGATTCCGGTGGGGCTGCGGGGTGCGTACGCGGCGATGCCGCGGGGACGGTCCTGGCCGGTGGCGGGCCGTCCGCCGGTGTGGGTGCGGTTCGGCCGGCCGATGCGCCCCGCGCCGGGTGAGGATGTGCGAGCGTTCACCGCGCGGCTGGCCGCCGAGGTCGACCGGCTCTGCGTCGAGGACGCGACCTCCTGGTGGGAGGCGACGCGGGAGGCCTTCGCCTCGGGTCTGCCCGGTGCGGCTGGGACGGCTGGGACGGCTGGGACGGCCGAGGAGGCGCAGGCCGGGGATGCGGCGCAGGTGCCGGCGACGCGCTCGGCCCCGGACGTCGCCGCGACGGGCGCCGGGAACACCGGTGGTGCGGCCGGTGGTGGGGGCTTCCCCGGTCGAACCAGCCTGCGGGTGGTCCCCCGACCGGGTGGGACG
>NZ_CDWTMO010000284.1:0-2773 GCF_977946435.1 Frankia sp. CgKIO3
TTATCCACCATACGATCCATATTTTCGACCGACACGGGCGTGGCCTACGGAAGCACGCACGGTGGCATATGGAAGCACGACGGGGGATGCGGCGGAGCTGGTACGAGGCGGGGGCGGGCATCGTGCGGGGCGCCAGGCGGATGACGGGACGCTCTTCACCTCAGGTCCGCACGGGAACCCGGAAATGCCATCGGGTTCAGACGCGATGCGGCATCAGTGCGTTCGCCGGAATGACCCCAAGCCGGCCGGCCTGATAGTCCTCGACGGCCTGGCGCAGTTCGGCCCAGGTGTTCATGACGAACGGGCCGTACACCTCGACGTGTTCCCGGATCGGCCGACCGCCCAGCAGCAGGACCTCGAGGTTCGGCGAGGACGCGTCCTGCCGGTCGTCCGCGGCGACACCGAGCAGATCCCCCGTTCCGAGGACCGCGAGCTGACCGGCCCGGATCACCGTGGCGTCCGGGCCCACCGTCCCACGGCCACCGAGGACGTAGGCGAGCGCGTTGAACTCGGGGTTCCACGGCACGTGCACCGCCGCGCCGGGGGTCAGCGTCGCGTGGACGACGGAGATCGGGGTATGCGTGGCACCCGGGCCCCGGTGGCCCCCGACGTCACCGGCGATGACCCGCAGCAGGGCACCGCCGTCCGGCGAGGACACCAGGGAGACCTGGCCACCCTCGAGGTTCTGGTACCGCGGCGGGGAGAACTTGTCCTTCGCCGGGAGGTTAACCCAGAGCTGGACACCGTGGAACAGGCCGCCGCTGACGACAAGCTTCTCCGGCGGCGTCTCGATGTGGAGGATGCCCGCGCCGGCGGTCATCCACTGGGTGGCGCCGTCGGCGATCAGTCCGCCGCCGCCGTGCGAGTCCTGGTGCTGGAAGGTTCCGTCGATCATGTAGGTGACGGTCTCGAATCCGCGGTGGGGATGCCACGGGGTTCCTTTGGGCTCGCCCGGCCCGTAGTCGACGGCGCCCATCTCGTCCATGTGGATGAACGGATCCAGCTCGGCGAGCCGTACTCCGGCGAAGGCCCGACGCACCGGGAAGCCCTCGCCCTCCAGCCCGGTGGGCGCGGCGGTCACCCTCCGCACCGGACGGTCGACCTTGCCGAGCGCGGGCTCAGCCAGCCGAGGCAGGCGGACGGTATCGGCGGTGACGGCAGGCATGTCGTCCTCCTGGCGGGCTCACGATCGCCGGTCGACCTGCTCGAGCAGCTCCACCTGCTCGAGCAGCTCATCCCGGCGCCTCTACCTGTAGATGCAACTACCAACCCGCGCAACCACGGGCCACCCTCGATCCTTCCCGCGAATTCTTTGATCATCAGGGCGCGAACGAGAAGCGTTCGCCCTCAGCGATCAATCCCGGGAACAACGGTAAGCTAAAAGGACTTCAGTGTAAGTGACTCAATTTCTTCACGTGAAGATGGACCACATGCCACAGATCCGGGTGCTGCCCGTCCTGCCGCTCGACGACGCCGTCGTGCTACCGGGCATGATCGTGTCTCTCGACATGTCCGATGGTGAGATCCGAGCCGCCGTCGAAGCCGCCCGTGCCGGCGGATCCCGCGGCGCTCCCGACGCGCGGGCGCCGGGGATCTCCGGTCAGCCGGCGGGCCGGCCCGCCGAGGTGCTGCTGGTTCCCAGGACCGACGGCACGCTCGCCGACGTGGCCGCCGTCGGGGTGATCGAACAGGTCGGCCGGTTGCCGCGAGGGGGCTCGGCCGCGATCGTCCGCGGAACCGCCCGGGCCCGTGTCGGCGGCGTGCGCTCGGGTCCCGGCGACGTCACCTGGGTCGACGCCGTGTGGGGCGACACCGTGGTGAACGAGGGGGCCGTCGTGAACTAGGGGGCTGGGCCGCCGTCCGGCACTCTCGACGCTCCGGCGGACGCCGCCCCCGCGCGGACCGGCGAGGATCCGGCGAAGGTCGAGAACCTGGCGAAGGAGTACCGCGCCCTGGTCACCGACCTGCTGCGCCAGCGCGGCGCCTGGCAGGTCGTCGACTCCGTCGCGGCGATCACCGATCCGTCCGCGCTCGCCGACACCGCCGGCTACGCCTCCTACCTGACCACCGCGCAGAAGATCGAGCTGCTGGGCACCGCGGACGTCGCCACGAGGCTTGAACGGCTGCTGGCGTGGACCAAGAACCATCTGGCCGAACTGGACGTCGCGGAGACCATCCGCCGCGACGTCCAGGAGGGCATGGACCGCCAGCAGCGTGAGTTCCTGCTGCGCCGCCAGCTCGACGCCATTCGCAAGGAGCTGGCCGAGCTGGGCGGCTCCGGTCCGGGTTCCGGCGCGGGCGGCGACGGCGGCTCCGAACCGGCCGCCTACCGGGCCCGCGTCAAGGCCGCCGACCTGCCGGAGAAGGCCCGCGCCGCGGCGTTGAAGGAGGTCGACAAGCTGGAGCGGACGTCGGATTCCTCCCCGGAGGGCGGCTGGATCCGCACCTGGTTGGACACCATCCTCGACCTGCCGTGGAATGTCCGGGCGGAGGACTCCTACGACATCGCCGCGGCCCGCGCGGTACTCGACGCCTACCACTCCGGGCTCGACGACGTCAAGGACCGCATCATCGAGCATCTGGCGGTGCGCAAGCGCCGGGCCGATGCTGGTCTCGGCGTCGTCGGTGGCCGGCGCGGCGGTGCCGTGCTGGCACTCGCCGGCCCGCCCGGGGTCGGCAAGACATCACTCGGCGAATCGATCGCCCGGGCCATGGGCCGGTCGTTCGTCCGGGTCGCCCTCGGCGGCGTGCGGGACGAGGCTTGTCTTCCGCA
>NZ_CDWTMO010000285.1:0-2691 GCF_977946435.1 Frankia sp. CgKIO3
TCCACCACGGACATAACCGTACCGAGGCAATCACAGGGGAACCCCAAACACAGATCAAATGATCAACTTATTTAATGAAGATCCCCTAGTGCACATGCTGACATCAACTATTAGCCAGAAGAAGCAAGGGAAGGAGTGAGGCCCGACGGCCGATGAGCGGCCTAGAGAGACCACGCGGATTCGCCGCTTCGCCGCAGACCCCCTTACCAGCGCTTGCGCAGGCAAGCATCGAGCAAGCGCTGGTAAGGGGGTCTGTCCACGAACCCCCCCGGGGTATGTGCTAACCACTGCAAGCGCAGGTCGGGGCATGGCGTATGAAAACGGGTTGACCGGGGTCATCCCCCCTGGACAGACATTACGCGGGAGTCCATGAAGGTGACCGAAGGTCACCGAACAGGATCAACCCGATCACGTGGAGCTGAGGGGATTCGAACCCCTGACCCTCACACTGCCAGTGTGATGCGCTACCAGACTGCGCCACAGCCCCAACTGCCATTCATTTTATATCAGACCCGAGTAAACCCGGTCTTGTACCCCACCCGGACACCAAACCTGTCCTGATGGACTACTTCGGCAAGTGTACAGGCTCCGTGTCGGCTGCTGTCGGCGCCCCCTGGCTCGGCAGGAGCGTCTCAGTCAGTCCCGATCCGGCGGTCCCGACCTTACCAGTCGGCGGCCCCGCGTTGTGCTCGACCAGGCGGAACCCACCCTCGACGAGCCGCAGGACGGACCACCGGCAGTTGGCGAGCGGTCCGAAGTGCCACCAGAGCTCCGGCGGGAGGCCGAGCACATGACCGATCAGTGACCGGGCGGTACCGCCGTGCAGGACAAACACGACGAGACCGTCCCGTTCGGCCGGGAACCCCTCGGCCCGGACCTCGTCGAAGACCGTGCCGGCCCGCTCCGCCACCTGCCGGTAGGTTTCGCCACCGCCACGGGGCACGTCCTCCCCCCGCCGCCAGGCGCGATCCTCCGCGGGGAAGCGTTGGGCCGCCTCGGCAGCGGTCAACCCGGACCACGCGCCGAGATCGATCTCGCGCAGCCGCGCGTCGGAGCGGAAGGGCGCGCCGAGCGCCGCCGCGGTGTCCCGGCAACGTTGCAGGTCGGACGAGACGACAAGTTCCGGGCGCATCGCCTGGATGACCGGGGCCACCGCGGCGACCTGGGCGCGCCCGGTGGCGTCGAGGGGCGGATCCGCGTGCCCCTGGAAGCGGCCGACGTCGTTCCAGGTGGTCCTGCCGTGCCGCCAGAGCAGTAGCCTCACCGTGGGGTCGCCGTACCGGGCCCGGCCACACCCGAGCCCGAGCCGCCGCTTGCCGCGGTGGGCCCCGGGGAGACACCGGTCCCGGCCCCGACCGCCGCGTCGACGAACGGGATCACCGGGCAGTCCTTCCAGAGCCGTTCGAGGGCGTAGTAGACCCGTTCCTCGTCCCGCTGCACGTGCACCACCACGTCGACGAAGTCGAGCAGGACCCAGCGGCCCTCCCGCTCCCCCTCCCGCCGGACAGGCTTGGCTCCCAGCCGGCGCAGGTGCTCCTCGATCTCGTCGACGATGCCCTTGACCTGCCGCTCGTTGCCCGCGGAGGCGAGCACGAAGCAGTCGGTGATGGCCAGCCGATCGCTCACGTCGAGGATGAGCAGGTCATGGCCGAGCTTGTCGGCGGCCGCCTGCGCGGCGGCGAGAGCGAGTTCGACGGCTCGCGGGGAAGCGGTCACGCTCGGGTTCTCCAGGGTGGTGACGGGCGGGAGGCATCCGTCCTCGGCTGCCTCGCGCACCGTCCGGGACCGGACGGCTGCATCCAGCGTGACACATCGACGCGCGGGCAGGGCACTCCTCGCGTCCACGACGGGCCGAAAAATCGGGATATCGCCTGGCCCGGTGGCCCGCCCGGACGGCTTGGCGAGTCAGGAAGCACCCTGGTAGAGACGCCGCTTGGCGATGTAGCGCACGACCCCATCGGGGGTGAGATACCAGATCGGCGCCCGGCGGCCGACCCGTTCCCGGATGTCGGACGAGGAGATCGCCAGCGCCGGGACCTCCAGCAGGCTGACGGCGCCGGCCGGGAGGGCGGCGTCCAGCGCGAGCTGGTAACCGGGCCGGCTCACGCCGACGAAGTGGGCCAGTTCGAACAGCTCGCGGTGGTCACGCCAGGTGAAAATCTGCGCGAGCGCGTCCGCCCCCGTGATGAAGAACAGCTCGTCGTCCGGTCGCGCCGCACGCAGGTCTCGCAGGGTGTCGATGGTGTAGGTGGCGCCGCCCCGGTCGATCTCGATCCGGCTGACCGTGAACTGCGGGTTCCCCGCCGTCGCGAGGAAGGTCATCAGATAGCGGTCCTCGGCGGCGGAGACTTTGCGATGAATCTTCTGCCAGGGTTGCCCGCTCGGCACAAAGACCACCTCGTCCAGATCGAACAGGGCGGCCACCTCACTGGCTGCGACGAGGTGCCCGTTGTGGACGGGGTCGAAGGTCCCACCCATGACACCGAGGCGCACGACCGGACACTAACCCCGCATCACCGCACGTGCCCGCTTGGCGCAGCCCGGCGGGAGATGTGCCACAAAGCCTCACACCCACCACGGCACCTCACCCGCCACGGCACCTCACACCCACTGGTCTCACACCCACCGCCGTGACCGCCGCAGGCAGGCCCGTCCCGGAACGGCCCACCCGGCCTAGGCTGACCACAGGCC
>NZ_CDWTMO010000286.1:0-2689 GCF_977946435.1 Frankia sp. CgKIO3
TGCCCGGCCTCACCACCGCCCCCACCCCCGCCGTCGCCGTCGCCACCGGAGGAGGCACCTTCACCGGCGAGGCGGCCGAGACAGGAACCATCGGGAGGAGAATCACCGGGACGGGAGCCGGCAGGACGTAGTGGGTGCTGCGGCACGATCTTTCATCCTCCCCACGCGCGCATGACCGCGATCGGGTATACGGGTCGCCGACGGGATACTGGCCGGCCTCTCAGCCCACGTCCGCGGGCTCCCCGGAGCAATCGACAGTGTAACCGCTGCTCCCTGGCCGCGGCTTCGGGTGTCCCGCCGCGACGCCGATCTGCGACGCCGATCTGCGACACTGATCCACGCCCGTCGACGATCATCTCGACCTCGGGAGCCGATTCAATGTGGGCATCCGGGTTTCATCCGGTAGACACCATGCTGCGCGACGAGGTACTTCTCGCTCGAACGGCGTATCCGGGTTAACCTCGCGGGGCTCCGGTAGCGGCATCCTTCGGCAACGATCGTAAACTCTCCCTCGTGGATGCCACCGTGGCCGACCCCGTCATAGGTCGGCTTCTCGACGGCCGCTACACGGCGCAGGAACGGCTCGCCGTCGGCGGGATGGCGACGGTGTACGTCGCGCACGACAACCGGCTGGACCGGCTCGTTGCTCTCAAGGTCATGCATCCCACTCTCAATCACGACCCGGAGTTCGTCACCCGTTTCCATCGCGAGGCCAAGGCCGTGGCGCGGCTCAACACCCCGCGCGTCGTCTCCGTCCTCGACCAGGGCTCCGACCACATCCCCGCCGGTCTGGTCAACTACCTGGTGATGGAGCTGGTGCGCGGCCGGTCGCTGCGCCAGCACCTGGGTGCCCGGGGCCGGCTCCCGGTCGCCGAGGCCATCGAGATCATCGAGCCCGTGATCGAAGCCCTCGGCGCCGCGCATGCCGCCGGCATCATCCACCGCGACATCAAGCCCGAGAACATCCTGCTCGGTGACGACGGCCAAGTGAAGGTCGCGGACTTCGGCCTCGCCCGTCCGGTGAGCCAGCCCACCCAGGCACTCACCGGCGGGGTGGTGATGGGCACTGTCGGGTACCTCGCCCCTGAGCAGGTCACCCACGGCGTCGCCGACACTCGCAGCGACGTCTACGCCGCCGGTGTGGTGCTCTTCGAATCCCTGACCGGGCAGCTCCCGCACAGCGGCGCCACCCCGATGTCGGTGGCCTACCAGTCCGTCCACGGCGACGTCCCTGCGCCGTCCACCATGATCGAGGGCATTCCCGCCGAGCTGGACGGTCTTGTTCTCCGGGCCACCGCCCGCGACCCGGCGCGCCGGCCGGCCGATGGTGCGGCGCTGCTGGCGGAGCTGCGGCGCATCGAGCCGTTCCTGCCCCCGCAGGACGCCTACCCGAGCGGGTTCACCGGCGAGATCGAACGGATCGGGTTGGCCGAGCGGCCTCCAGGGGCTCGGGATCCCGGGTACACCCAGGATCCCGGGTACACCCAGCCATTCCAGGCCGAGGACTACGACGACTCCCAGGGCGCCGGGGCGGGGGCCGCCGCGGAGCGCGCGTTCGCCGGTGCCGGGCCGGGCCAGCCAGGCACCGGCGCGCTCTATCGATCCGCCTCCCCGACCTCCCCGACCGCTACGGCCTATCTCGGGGGTGGTGGCGGGCGCGGGCGGCGACGGGCCGCCGCATCGCCACGCTCCCGGGGGCTCATCCCGGTCGTCGTCGGTGGCGTGGCCGTCCTGGTCCTGCTGCTCGGGATCCTCGCGTTCCGTTCCCTGTCCGGCGGAGGGACCGAGGTCCCGCTGCTGACAAACCTGAGCAGATCCGACGCCGAGAAGATGCTGCGCGACGCCGGCTTCCAGTTCACCTACCTCGACCCGGTCACCAGCGCCACGGTGCCGGTCGGCCACGTCTCCCAGCAGAATCCCCAGGACGGGTCGAAGGTCGACAAGGGCGCGCTCATCACCCTGCGGCTGAGCTCCGGGCCCGCGACGGTGCGCGTGCCGGACCTGGCGAACCTCACCGAGGCCCAAGCCAAGGCCCGGCTGGCCGAAGTGAACCTGACCCTCGGCGGCCTGAGCCCACAGTCCAGTGACACGGTGCCGGCGGGCCATGTGATCGGTACGAACCCCGGGGCCGGCACCGCACTCAAGCCGAAGGACAAGGTCGTCGTGATCACTTCGACGGGCCCCGCGGCGAAGCCGGTGCCGGCCGACATCATCGGCAAGTCGTTCGAGGAGGCCAGGGCCGAGCTCGTCGGCCTGAACATCGGCCTCGTGGTGCAGCGTATCGGTGCCGTGAACGACGCCGTGCAGCCCGGTCAGGTCTTCGGGGTCTCTCCCGACGTGGGGCAGCCGATCTCACCCGGCGGCACCGTCACCCTCACCGTGGCCGAGGCCGGCAGGTTCGACGACGACGACGGTTCCGGGGGCGACGGCAGCGGGATCCAGGTCCCCGTGCCGAACGTGGTCGGGAAGAGCTACCGAGAAGCCGAGAACATCCTGCGGCGCCGGGGGTTGCAGATCGACCGTATCGGCTGGATCGGCGGGCCGGGCGACCGGGTGACGTCGCAGTCCGCCCAGGCCGGGGCCAAAATCGAAAAAGGAAGTACCGTGCACGTCAACACAACGTGGGACCCCCTCGGCTGAGCCGCCATCCCCCACCAGGTTGATCACATTGTGCGACGAATCGTGCGGC
>NZ_CDWTMO010000287.1:0-2658 GCF_977946435.1 Frankia sp. CgKIO3
CGGGCGGGACGGGTGGCCCGGTCCGGTCACGGGGCCCGGTGCGGCCGGGAAGCGGTTGGCCGGGGGACCTCGCCGCCGCCGACACACCGGTCGCAGCCACGCCGGCCGAGGCCCGCGCGTTGGCCGCCGGCGCGACGGGCAGCCGGGAGCTCGATGCCCGGATGCCCGTCTGCCGGGCCTGCCCGCGCCTGGTCACTTGGCGGGAAGAAGTCGCGGCGGTGCGGCGGGCGGCCTTCGCCGAGCAGGCCTACTGGGGGCGTCCGGTGTCCTCGTTCGGCCCGGGCGACGCCCGGATCCTCGTCGTCGGTCTGGCGCCCGCGGCCCACGGAGGGAACCGCACCGGACGCATCTTCACCGGGGACCGCAGCGGCGACTGGCTGTTCGCCTCGTTGCACTGCGTCGGGCTGGCGGCGCTGCCGACCTCGGTGTCCGCCGGGGACGGTCAGCGTCTGACGGCCACGCGCATCGTCGCCGTCGTCCGCTGCGCTCCGCCCGCGAACAAGCCGACCACCACGGAGCGTGACACCTGCCGGCCCTGGTTGGTGCGTGACCTCGAGCTCGTCCGGCCCACCCTGCGGGTCATGGTCGTCCTCGGTGGATTCGCCTGGTCCGCCCTGTGGCCCGCCCTGGCCCAGGCCGGATTCCCGGTTCCTCCGCGCCGGGTGTCGTTCGGGCACGGCGTGCGGGCCGAACTTCCCGTATCCGGGGTGTCGGTCGTCGGTTGCTATCACCCAAGCCAACAGAACACCTTCACCGGCCGGGTCACCGAAGTGATGCTTGACACGATTTTTGGCACGGCGGCGGCGCTCGCGGAAGTGGTTGAGCGGGCCGGGTAAGCCTTTGTCCTTGTGGCCGTCGACACAGAAGGTGAGCCGGAACACGGTCCGGACGCATCGGCACCACGGGCCGAAGACCGCCGGTATTCGTGTCCTGCGTCACGAAAAAAGCTGGGCGGCCAGCCCGAGACCGGGGTGTAACACGGCCCTCGTGGGTACGTTTTTGCCATGGGCTACGGGCAACCACCGCACATCCTCATCGTCGGCGGAGGATACGTCGGCATGTACACGGCCCTGCGGCTGCGGCGGAAACTGCGCCAGGGCGAGGCATCGGTCACAGTCGTCGAGCCCAACTCGTACATGACCTATCAGCCTTTCCTCCCGGAAGCGGCGGCCGGCAACCTTGAGCCACGGCACGTGGTGGTACCGCTACGTAAGGTCCTGAAGGGCTGTCGGGTTGTCAGTGGAAGCGCGCTTCAGGTGTCGCATGGGACACGGACCGCTGTGATCCAACCATCCCTTGGCGAGAGATTTGATCTTAAATACGATATCTTGGTGATGTGTCCAGGATCGGTAGCGCGAACCCTTCCGATCCCGGGGCTCGCGGAGCAGGGCATCGGCTTCAAGAGCGCGGCCGAGGCCATTTATCTCCGTAATCAGGTCATCAGCCGGTTGGACGCGGCCGCCTCGGTGACCGATCCCGCGGTCCGGCGCCGGGCGCTGACCTTTCTCTTCATCGGTGGAGGATATGCCGGAATAGAGGCTCTTGCCGAGTTGGAGGACATGGCCCGCGATGCGTGTTCTTTCTATCCTGATCTGGAACCGACGGATATGCGGTGGGTCCTCGTTGAAGCCGCCGGCCGTATTCTTCCCGAGGTTTCACCCGAAATGGGGATTTATACTCTCCGGCAGCTCGAGCAGCGGGGTATCGACGTCAGGTTGAACACGCGGGTCGAGAGCCTGGTCGGTGGGCGGGTTGTACTGAATAACGGCGAGAAGTTCGACGCGGGCACCATCGTGTGGACGGCCGGGGTGCGGGCGAACCCGATGCTGGCCGACACGGATCTGCCCCTGGACGATCAAGGTCGGGTGCGCGCGACCGTCTTCCTGCAGGTCGACGGGGTGGGTGACGCGTGGGCCGCGGGTGACTGCGCGGCCGTGCCCGACCTGACCAGGGGCGAGGATGTCACAACCAGTCCCTCGGCCCAGCACGCCGTCCGCCAGGCCCGCCGGCTGGCTCTCAACATCCTCGCCGAACTGCGCGGCGAGCCCATCGAACCGTACGAGCACAGCTATGCCGGCAGCGTGGCGTCCCTGGGCCTGCATAAGGGTGTCGCCGAGGTCTATGGGGTCAAGCTGCGCGGCTGGCCCGCCTGGTTCATGCACCGGACGTACCACCTGGGCAGGGTTCCCACCCTCAACCGCAAGACCAGGGTGGTCGCAGACTGGTCGTTGGCACTGTTCTTCCGCCGCGAGATCGTCTCGCTCGGATCCTTCGCCGATCCCCGGGCCGAGTTCCGCCGAGCGGCGATGCCGCCCGCGTTCGCCGCGGCCATCTCCCCAGGCACGCCCGGCACTCCGGCCACGACGGCTACGACGGCCACGACGAGCGGGCGGAACGGGACCACTCGCCCCCCCGCTCCCGGTGCCCCCGCGCCCGCCGTCGCCGCCGGCGATGCCGAGGGCGGTGAGGCCGCGTCCCCGGGTGAGGATGTTGTCCGGGCCGCACCGGCCGGCAGGATCTCCCGCGGCCGGTGAATCGTCCCCCGGTCGCGACGGTTCACCGGCCCTCGTGGCTTCGCGGCACTTAGGTGAGGGTGTTTTCCCGCGTCTCCGCTCTGGCCGTCAAGACCAAACCCGACGGCGGGCCCGCCTTTTAGGA
>NZ_CDWTMO010000288.1:0-2632 GCF_977946435.1 Frankia sp. CgKIO3
CTGCACCGCCGCCGCCCGCCGCACCGCCGCCGCCCATGGGCTTCGCGGGTGGGATGCCCGCCACCGGCATGCCGGGTGGGATGCCGCCGACCGGCGCATTCGGCGGACCCGAGATCCTGCCGTGGCAGGCCCGACCTACCCCGCCCGGGGCGATGAACAGCCTGGATCCCTACCGGGAGGTGCTGACCGCCGGTCGGTGGACCCAGCAGAACGGCAAGCTGGTCAAGGTCACCCTCGGTCCGGATGCGTTGGCGCTGCGCGGGTCGATGGTCGCCTACCAGGGCAGCGTCGAGTTCGACTACAAGAGCGGCGGGCTGCGCGGTCTCATCGAGGGCAAGCTGACCGGCCAGAGCCTCAAGCTGATGACCTGCAAGGGCTCGGGTGAGGTCTTCCTCGCCCAGGACGCCGCGGACCTGCATATCGTCGAGCTCGGCAGCTCCTCCCTCTGCATCAACGCGAAGAACCTGCTGGCAATGGACGCCACCGTGCGCACCGAGGTGCGTCGGATCGAGAGCCCCGGCATCCCCGGCGGGGGGTTCTTCCACTTCGAGGTCTCCGGGCCGGGTTCGGTGGTCGTCATGACCAAGGGGTCCCCGATGACTCTCACCGTGCAGGGCCCGACCTTCGCGGACATGAACGCCCTCGTCGCCTGGACCACCGGCATGCGGGTCAGTGTGTCGACTCAGGTCCGGATCTCCCGGCAGATCTACGCCGGCAGTAGCGGCGAGGCACCGGCCCTGCAGTTCATGGGGTTCGCGGGGCACTTCATCGTCGTCCAGCCGTACGAGGTCTGAGGCGTGTCGACCATCCGGGGAGCGTGCCCGGCGGGAGGACCGCCGGGGGAGAGGAGCGGGCCGTGCAGGGCAGCCTGATCCAGCATTACGGACCAACTCCGATCATGGAGCGGATGAGCAGGCACGGCTCGAAGATCGCCAAGGTGGTCATGAACCCGGGTCAGGATCTCTTTGCCCGGGTCGGGTCGATGATTGCCTACGAGGGGCTGATCGATTTCAACCCGCAGCCGCCGCAGCTCGGCCGGATCGCCTCCTCCTGGGCGACGGGTGAGGGCGTTCCGCTCATGACGGCGACCGGCCAGGGGCTGCTGTACCTCGCGGACTATGGCAAGGAGGTCATCGTCGCGCAGCTTGCCGGCGAGGGACTCTCGGTCAACGGCAAGAACATCCTGGCCTTCGACGCCGGGCTGCAGTGGAGCATCGAGCGGGTCCGCGGCATCACTATGCTGTCCGGGATGGGGATGTTCAACGTGGTGCTGCGTGGGCACGGCTGGGTGGCGCTGACCGCCAAGGGCAGTCCGATCGTGCTCGACACCCGGGAAGCGTCGACCTACGTCGACACCGACGCCCTCGTCGCCTACACCGATGGGCTGCGCGTCGAGCCCCGGCGCACCGCCCGGCTTGGCGGGCTCATCGGGCGCGGATCCGGGGAGGCGTTCCAGCTCGGCTTTTCCGGCCAGGGGTTCGTCGTCGTGCAACCGAGCGAGGACGAGCGGCCGACCTTCTCGGTGCGGGGCTGAGGCCGCGATGGCACGGTGGGGGCGGGCGGCCGGGTACCGGCGCCGGACGGCGGAGCGCACCGCGGAGAGGACGGGGACGGCGACATGACGCAGGGCGGGATGTACGGCGGCCACCCGAGTGGTCCGCAGGGCAACTATCCCGGCGGTGGTCCGGGCTATCCGCCGGGCCAGGGGACACCCTCCGGTGGTCCCGGTGGGCCGGCCGGCGGCCTCCGCAGCAGTCTCCTGGACAATCCCGAGCGTCCCTCGGACGAGCCGTTCTCCCTACAGAACGGCAAGATGCTCAAGGCGACGCTTGGCGCCCGCGGGATGCGGGAGTTCTACGTCCGCAAAGGCGCGATGGTCGCCTACCAGGGTGCCGCGAACTTCGACGCGCACTGGGAGGGCTGGGGCTCCCGTTTCCGCAGCTTCTTCAGCGGCGGCGAGGGCCTGAACCTCATGCAGGTCTCCGGATCGGGTTCGGTCTTCCTCGCCAACCAGGCGCAGGACATCCACATCCTCGACCTGGTCGGTGACGGGCTCACCGTCGACGGCAAGAACGTGCTCGCCTTCAACGTCGACCCGACCTGGGACCTGGTGCGGGTGGACAGCCAGGTCGGCATCGCCGGTGTCGGGAGTTACCAGGTCGAGCTGCGCGGCAACGGCCGGGTCGCCGTCTGCACGTCCGGGGCGCCGCTGGTCATGCACGTAACGCATCAGAACTACTACTTCGCGGACGCCGACGCGGTCGTCGGCTGGTCGTCGAGCCTGCAGGTCTCGATGCAGGCGGCGGTGACGTCCTCGGCCGTGTGGCGACCCCGGGGGAACACCGGGGAGAGCTGGCAGATGCAGTTCACCGGCGAGGGCTTCGTCATCGTGCAGCCCTGCGAGCTACTTCCGCCGTACAACGCGATCGCGGGTGCCGGTCCCGCCGGACAGTTCGGCCTCGGTCAGGGCGGGTTCCAGGGCAACCAGCTCGGCGGTCACGGTGGTCACGGCCCAAGCGGCGGTGGCGGCCTAGGGGATCATCATTAAATAAGTTGATCATTTGATCTGTGTTTGGGGTTCCCCTGTGATTGCCTCGGTACGGTTATGTCCGTGGTGGACGATCGTTCGGCG
>NZ_CDWTMO010000289.1:0-2557 GCF_977946435.1 Frankia sp. CgKIO3
ACATGTTCACTTCCCGTAGACCCGACATAGAATAATCAAGTTATTTCAATGCAAATCCATATCTTGTTCCATGAAATGAGGAATCCTTCCATGTCCCGTCGCCTTTTCACCTCCGAGTCGGTCACCGAAGGCCATCCGGACAAACTCGCCGACCAGATCAGTGACGCCCTGCTCGACGCGTTCCTGGCCGGCGACCCCACCTCCCGGGTCGCGGTGGAGACACTGCTGACCACCGGGCACGTGCACGTGGCCGGCGAGGTCACCAGCTCCGCGCACATCGACGTGACCGCCGTCGTGCGGCGCACCCTCACCGACATCGGTTACGACGCCGCCACCGGCTTCGACGGCGCGACCGTCGGCGTGCTGGTCTCGATCGGTGCCCAGTCCCCGGACATCGCCCAGGGCGTCGACAAGGCCTATGAGGCACGGGTCGAGGGCGGCGAGGACACGCTGGCCCAGCAGGGCGCCGGCGACCAGGGGATCATGTTCGGCTACGCCACCGACGAGACCCCCGACCTGCTCCCGCTGCCGATCACACTGGCCCACCGCCTCGCCCAGCGGCTGTCGAAGGTGCGTCACGCCGGCCTGCTGCCCTACCTGCAGCCGGACGGCAAGACCCAGGTGACCATCGAATACGACGGGGACCGCCCGGTCCGGTTGGACACGGTGGTCGTGTCCGCGCATCACGCCGCCGACGTCGACCTGGCCACCCGTCTGGTTCCGGACATCCGCGACCAGGTCATCGCCCCCGAGCTCAAGCGGCTGGCCGAGGAGAACCTGGGCTTGGAGGTAGACGGCTACCGGCTGCTCGTGAACCCGACCGGCCGGTTCGAGATCGGCGGCCCGATCGGCGACGCGGGCCTGACCGGCCGCAAGATCATCATTGACACCTACGGCGGTTACGCCCGTCATGGCGGCGGTGCTTTCTCCGGCAAGGACCCGTCCAAGGTCGACCGTTCGGCCGCCTACGCGCTGCGCTGGGTCGCCAAGAACGTCGTCGCGGCCGGCCTCGCCCGGCGGGCGGAGCTGCAGGTTGCCTACGCCATCGGCAAGGCCGAGCCGGTAGGCCTGTTCGTCGAGACCTTCGGCACCGAGACCGTGCCGGTGCCGGAGATCGCGCGGGCCGTCTCGGAGGTCTTCGACTTGCGCCCGGCCGCCATCATCCGGGACCTCGACCTGCTACGGCCGATCTACGGGCAGACTGCCTCCTACGGCCACTTCGGTCGGACGCTGCCCGACTTCACCTGGGAGCGCACGGACCGCGCCGACGCGCTGCGCGCCGCAATCAGCCGCTGACACCGGCGGACGCTGACACCGCGCCCCAGGTCTTGCCTGGCGACGACTCCGGTCCGCGCGGCTACGGGAGGCGCCACCCGCTAGGGACGGTCAGAGTGGACCGCATGACCACTTCGGACCGCTCCGGGCGACGCGCACCGTCCGGAACACGGCCGCTGCCCGGAACACGCCCCGTCCCCCGGGCACACCCCGCGACTGAACCAGGGTCCGGGGTGTCCCGGCCCGGGGAACGGCCCCGGGACGCGCTGGGCCTCCCCCTTCCCCACGGCGAGACCGGCGTGCCGCCGCTCGCCTCCTCGGCCCCGCTACCGCCGGCCGCGGCACTCGCCGAGGCCCAGCGACTCCTCGACGCGGGACTTCCCTTCCAGGCACACGAGGTACTCGAGGCCGTCTGGAAGAGTCCGGAGACCGACCCCGGCGAGCGCGGGCTGTGGCGCGGGCTGGCACAGCTCGCCGTCGGCGTCACCCATCTGGCCCGCGGCAACGTCAAGGGCGGCGTGGCCGTGCTGCGGCGCGGCGCGGCGAACCTCGCCCCCTACGCGGACCGGCCTCCGCACGGCGTAGCCGTTCCTGGTCTGCTCGCCTGGGTGGACCTGCGGATCGCCGACATCGGCCAGGCCCATCCCGAATTACCGTGCATCACCGCCCCGGACCAGGGAGCCGCCGGAAAATAACTTCGGCTTTTGACCATGCTCTGTGAGGGAGGGGACCGACGAGGTCCTAGCGGAGAAGTTCGCGGTGTTGCTGCCGCATTTGGACGAGCGTCGGCGGCGGCTGGTGCTGGGGGCGGATGCCAGGGCGTTGGGGCATGGCGGGATTCGTCTGGTGACCCGGGCAGCGGGGGTCTCGGAGGAGACACCGTCTCGCGCGGGGCGGCGGCGTTGGACAGTGGCCAGCCTCCGTCCGGGCGGGTCCGCACGGCGGGCGCGGGCCGCAGACCGCTGCGGGAGAAGGACCCGCGCCTGGTGGACGCGCGGCTCGCGCTGGTCGAGCCCGACCAGCGGGGGACCCGGAGTCGCCGCTGCGATGGACGGTGAAATCGACCCGCATGCTGGCAGGGGGGAGCTGACCCGGTCCGGGCACGTGGTATAGCAGGTCATGTCAACGACCACCAGATGTGCGACAGAGTCGTTTTCTTGACACACCCGCTCCACACGCTCAACCCTGCACCACATGATCAACTTAGGCTACATGACATTGCGTTCAGGGGCGCATCCCACGAACAAACGGTAGCATTCATCCCGGAACGGCGGTACGATTA
>NZ_CDWTMO010000290.1:0-2536 GCF_977946435.1 Frankia sp. CgKIO3
CTCCCAGGCCCCGGCGTTCGGCGATCCACCGCCGGTCGGCCCGATCTCGATGAGCGAGGACTACAGCAAGGGCTACAAGGAAGACGACGTTGCCCTGGTGCTGCTTGCCCTAATGGTGCTTGCCCTGATGGTGCCCGGTGCGCCGCCCACACGACCCACTCCAGCCAATGATCATTTCGACTACTCCGAGCTCACCGGGCCGGCGGTCGTCGAACGGAAGAGCCCCATCTTGACCACCGATCCGCCACCGCAGCTCTGGGCGATCCTTGACGAAGCCGCAGTGCGCCGCATGGTCGGCGGACCCGAGGTGGCGCGCGCCCAACTCGCCCACCTGATCGACGTGTCCCACCGTCCCGGGATCACGACCCAGGTGCTCCCGTTCCGCTCGGGGGCACACGCGGGCCTGAGTGGCCCGCCTACTGGCGGCGGAACACGGCATCCGACAGTTCCTGGGCATCGAAACGGGACTGCCACCCCCGAATCTGCATGAGGTCGCCCAAGGGGTCGCACCCGAATCACGGATTCTCTATGTCGACAACGACCCAGTCGTATTCGCAGAGGCTCCAGGCTTCTGACCAGCGTCTTTGGGCAATCGGACCGGTCCCTGGTCCGCACCCGAGTTGCACATGCCGCACGGCTCGGACGCCGTACACCGACCACCGCACCGCCGGACCGTTACCGACCCGATCCAGCTCCAGAGAAACTGCGGTAGCACGGCTCGCCGTGGCCTCCTCCCCGGCGTCGTCGAGCCAGCAAGGGGCTATGATCATGGTGTTGCGCGGCAGGACCTTCGGATCCAGCAGGCTTGAGAGGAGGCGCGATGATTCAGGATCGCGGCCGTTTCGACCTGTCCCTGTACAGCGTCGCCGAGGCGGGCCGGCACCTGGGCGTGCCGACGTCGACCTTCGCGACCTGGGCCTACGGCTACACCAGGTACGCACCGGGCCGCGCCCCGGTCCATGGTGAGCCGATCGTCACCGTGCTGCCCCGTCAGCGCCATGGCACGGCCGTCGTGCCGTTCATCGGGCTTGCCGAGGGGATGATCCTGGCAGCCATCCGAGCCGCTGGAGTGCCGCTACAGCGGATCCGCCCCGCGTTGGCCCGCCTGTCCGAGCAGTTGGGGATCGAGCACGTCCTCGCCTCACGCGCCCTGTACACCGACGGTGCCGAGGTTCTCTACGACTTCGCCGAGAGCCAGGGCGACACGCCCGAAGCACGTGGAGCCCGGGAACTAGTCGTGGTGCGCAACGGGCAGCGGGTGTTCGGGGAGATCGTCGAGTCCTACCTCCGGCTGGTGGAGTTCGCCTCGGACGGCTACCCCCGGCTCATCCGGCTACCGCGGTACGAGCCCGGCTCCGTCATCGTCGATCCCCACCGTGGCTTCGGCCAGCCGATCTTCACTCACGGCGGCGCCCGCGTCGAAGACGCCCTGGGCCGCTTCCACGCCGGCGAAGCACTCGCCGAGGTAGCGGAAGAATTCGGCGTGCCTCTCTCTGATCTTGAAGGCGCCGTCCGTGTCGCAAGCAAAATCGCCACCTGATGACTCGACAGATCGCCACCCTGCCGGGCTTCCGCACGTCTTCATCGACCGCAGCCTCGGCCGCATCGCCGTCCCCCGGTTACTCCGAGACGCCGGGCTACGGCTGATCACGCTCGCCGAGCACTACGGCATCCCACAGGACGAGGACATCGCGGACGTCACCTGGATCGAGGACACGGCCCGCCTCGGCTGGGTCGTGTTCATGAAGGACGCGCGTATCCGCTACCGCCCCGCCGAACAGGAAGCCGTCTGACACATCACGCGCGATGCTTCTACATAACCCGGCAGGACCTACCGGGTGCTGCGATGGCACAGTGGCTGCTCTCGAACCTGCCCGCGATCACGACCGCCTGCACCGAAGCAGGCCCTTTCATCTACGCCGTCCACGCCACGGAGATCCGCAAAATGGACATCAGCTCACCCCAGCCCCGGTAGTGCCTCCTCACCCACCATCGACCGGAGTCGCACCATCCGTGATTCAGGTAGACGCCGGTTAGCCGCGTCTTCCGTCGCTTGATATGTACAACCAAGGGGTGGTACCGATCGTCCTTGGGCAGGCCTTGGGCTTCTCACCAGCATCTTTAGGCAGCCGGCCGGCCCCTGGTCCGCACCCGTGTTGCACACGCTGCACGGCTCGGACGTAGTACGCCGGCCACCGCACCGCCAGACCCTCGTTCACGACGCCGTCTCCGAAACAGCCCCGAAGAAGCCGAAGGCGGTCTAGTACGGTCACGTAAACCGGGACTGTAAAACCAACTTGACAGACCCCTCGCTGTGGCGGTGGAAGTTGACAGGCGTGACCGGTCGAGAGCCTCGCCGGCCGCGCCTGCCCTCTTGAGTGCCTTCGACTGGTTACGTTCGACGTGCGGTGAGGATGAGCCGCAATGCCGCTTCCACTAGTTGGATCTTGATGGTCGTCGGTGTGTCGGTTCCGGCTGTTCTGTCTGGTTGCCGGCATGATTGGGGTGTGTGGCGGCCAGGGAGGCGGTTGCGGGT
>NZ_CDWTMO010000291.1:0-611 GCF_977946435.1 Frankia sp. CgKIO3
CCGGGGAGACTGATCGAATGCGGCGCAGCTGTGCCGGACGAGCTCCTGCAATGCGGGACTTTTTCGGGTCGTCCAGATCAGAGCCAACACGGCGGGAGAAAAAATATCATCGACAATCAAAACGCTCAGATCGCTACGGGAGGTGACGGCCATCGACTCGCTGAGTATCGCGACGCCAAGCCCACGAGCGGCAAGATCTACGACGGTACCTGGGGCACTCGCCTGGAGCGCGATGGTCGGCTTTACCCCCATGGCCGAACACGCCTGGTCGAAGACCGTGCGGATCCCTGTTTCACAGGGTAGACACACGAGAGGGAAGGCTGCGATGTTTGTCAGGGACACCCCAGAGCGTCGAGCAAGCGGATGATCGTTCGGCACGATCGCGATGAGCCGGTCACTGACGATAGGTAGGGTTTCCACAGCCACCAATGGCGCGTCGTCCGTGCCGACGAGGGCCATGTCAGTTGCGCCGGTCCGCACGCTCTCGATGAGCCGGTCAGAATTGTCCTCGAACAACATAATCTCGACGCCAGGATGGGCCATGTGAAACGACGCGAGCGCGTCGAAAAGCGGAGTGATGGTGCAGGCTGTGACCATGACGACAACAAGCC
>NZ_CDWTMO010000291.1:1256-2186 GCF_977946435.1 Frankia sp. CgKIO3
TAGGCCCTTCACGTCGTCCACCGCCTGCCGAAGAGCGCTGACCGACGCGAGCACGTCACGGGTGTGTTCGAGCGCAGCCGCGCCTGCGGTGGTCACCGTGCACCGGCGGCCAGATCTGTCGAGAAGGGTGGCTCCCAGCTCGTGTTCGAGCTGCCGGATCTGGGCGCTGACTCCCGATTGGCTGATGTGCACACGCTCGGCCGCACGCGTGAAGTTCGCCTCTTCGACTACCGCGACGAAGTACTCTAGCTGCCTGAGTTCCATATTTGTAGATTCTAGCTCCAAGAACTGACAGCTGTTGGACTTCTAGCGTGGGATCGTGTTCACTGGGAGTGAAAATTCCTGACTTCGCGTTGAAGGGCTTTTTATGTCAGACAAAGAGAAGGCCAGAAGACCTCACCCGCCTGTTCGTGGAGCGCGCCAACGAAGGAGACGCCGCAGGAATCGCGGCGCTCTACGAGGAGGACGCGGTCATGACCTACCCACCTGGCAGCCAGACGGTCGGCCGGGCCGCCATCAAGGTCCTGTGGGAGAAGAGCCTGGCCAACGCGCCCCGCTTCGAGCAGGAGCCACCACTGCCGACCCTAATAGCCGGCGACATCGCGCTCACGTCCACGCCGCCAAAGGACGGTGCCGCCGCCCGCGCGCAGGTAGTCCGTCGGCAGCTGGCTACGCCTGCTCGACCAGTCTGAGTTCATCACACCGTCTTCGTAGCAGCCTTCATCAGGCCCCGCTGCCCGAAGGATCTCTCCTCGGAACATACCGGAGAATGCCGCGCAGTGCCGCAAAATCCGAGGCCGGGGCATTTTCGGTGCCGGAACGTGCTGGTCGATGTCGCGCCGTGCCGGAGCATCCGCGCACGCAATGCGTACACACGAGGAGCGGCGCCTTCTCGACATAACAGTAATGTTCGCCATTATCGGACACTAA
>NZ_CDWTMO010000291.1:2502-3186 GCF_977946435.1 Frankia sp. CgKIO3
CGTCGGTGACGGCTGGTAGTAGATCGCAAACCGGGGTGAATCGGCCTGGCCTGTCCGGGGACGGACGCACCGGGCAACCAGCGACGGGTGAGGGTCGGTCGGAGTCGTGCTTGAGTCGTCCGTGGTCGGCTTCGATCCGGTTGTTCTCCCGGGCTGCGTCGACATGGCAGGCCTCGGGAGCGGCTCGTCGAGGCTCCGCGGGTAGGCCGGGGCTTTGTCGGTAGTGACCTCGACCGGGCGGCGCCCCTACGGCGGCGCCCGGATGAAGAACTGGCAGGCAGTCGCCTGGTCGCGGCGGGTACTGGTGAGAACGTCGATGACCTGGCCGTACTGGTCGACCGCCCGGTACAGGTAGGTCCACCGGCTGGCGATCTTGACGTAGGTGTCGTCGACATACCACCTGTCGCCGGGCCGGGCCAGCTCGACCAGCAGAGGCGTAAGGCGCTGGGCCCAGCGGTAGATCGTGACGTGATCGACATCGAGGCAGCGTTCGGCGAGCAGCTCCTCGACATCGCGGTAGGACAGGGCGTATCGCAGGTACCAGCGGACAGCGAGGAGGCGCGCTCGCGCGGCACGTGGTTGGTCACGGCGCAGAGCTTGCCTGATCGCATCGCTGCTTCCTCGGAAATGCTGACGAATCCGCCGTTGATCTCAACGAATTATCTTTGAGGGATCAACACACTG